>CAYOTD010000613.1:0-3511 GCA_964406685.1 uncultured Solibacteraceae bacterium
CTCTCCATGCGCACGCCGCACATGCCCGCCGCCGGAGAAACGATCTTGGGCGGGCCGTTTACCACCGGGCCAGGCGGCAAAGGCGCCAACCAGGCCGTCGCCGCCGTGCGGTTGGGCGCGCCGTTGACTCCGGCGAACAGCAGGCCGCCCTTCAATACCGGCGCCGACGGGTACTTCCCCCGGTCGATCATCGAATCCACGGGGTTGGTGGTCTGCGCGTCGAAACCGCGGTTCAGACGGTTGAACCGTTCCGTGGGCGGATAGTCGAAATCCATGCGCAATCCCAGGTTCAGGGTCAGCTTCGAATTCACCTTCCAGTCATCCTGGATATAGGGGAACAGGTACCGGTCCGTGATGAACGGCTGCGCCCGGTACTCGGCCGCGCCGGTGGCCGGCAGGCCCAGCAGGAAACTGGCGATGCTGTTCCCGGTGGTGGGGCTGGCGTCCTGGCGGAGGTAATCCCGCTGGGTGAACGCGGTTGTGGAGTTGAGCCGGAACTGGTTGCCCCGGTCGAGGATGGCGTACTGTACCCACCGGTAGTCCAATCCGATGCGTAGGGAATGTGAGGAGCGGATCCAGGTGAGGTTGGGGTGGATGGCGAAGTTGTTGGTGAAGTTCTGCCGCAGGTCGAAGCCCTGGGAGACATAGCCCGAGTAAGTGTAGTACCCGAAGTACATCGGATTCGGTAACTGCGAGGCCAGCGACTTGGAAAAGCCAAGTTGGGTGATGTCGAAGCCGTAATTGTCCCAATCCGCCGTGTCCTGCCGGAAGCGGTTGTACGAGACGCGCACATTGGCCAGCAACGTCGGGCGCAGCGTTCCCACCCAGTCGAGCGTCACCGCGTGATTGATGCGGGCCGTCTGCGCCTCGCTCTCTCCCGCGCTGTGCATGATACCGTTGGTGTTCTTGCTCTCCAGCCGGTTGTTGGTGGCGTAGCGCACGAAGACCCGGTGCATGTCGTTCAGGTTGTGATCCACCTTCGCGGCGAGGTTGTAGAAATCGTTGGTCCAGTTGTTCACCCCGCCGGGCTGGAACAGGTTGTTGACCGAGTAGCCCGAGTTGGGTCCGCGGTCGCGCGTCGGTTTCTCCATGTAGCTCAGGATCTTCTTCGAGATGGGGTTGATGCGCGAGGCGGGGATCATGTTGTTGGTGAACGGATCGCGCGTCCACGTGTTGCCCACCATCCGCCCGCTGTTGGGATCGTAGACGACGATGCGGCGTCCCTGGGCGTCGTCCAGCTTGCTGAAATCGCCGTCGAGAAACTCGGTGGCGGGCACCGACCCGGTGAAGGTGCGCGGGTCGTCGTCGTTGAACTTCTCGTAGCTGAACATGAAAAACGACCGGTTCTTCCCGTCGTAGACCTTGGGAAGCCGCACCGGCCCGCTCAACTGCCCACCCCACTGGTCGAGTTTGAAATCGCCCCGGGCGGCGCCGGTGCGGTTGTTCTGGAACGAATTGGCCGACCAGGCGGCGCGCCGGATGAAGTCGTAGGCCGTGCCGTGAAGCTGGTTGGTGCCGCTCTTCAGCGTCACGCTGACGATGCCGCCGCCGGTCTTCCCATACTGGGCGTCGTAGATGTTGGTGTGGATGCGGAACTCCTCCACCGCGTCCACCGACGGGACCAGGGCGATGTTGCCGCCACCCGCCTGGGAATTGTTAGGCGCACCGTCGAGCAGGAACTCGCTGGAAGAATCCGGGCTGCCGTTGATGTTCCACAGGTTGATGCTGCCGTTGTCGAAGGCCCGCTGGGACCCGCCCCGGAAGTTGACCCCCGGCACCAGCCGCGACAGCATGATGGGGTTGCGCCCGCTGATGGGGAACTCGGTGACCCGCGCGTTGTCGATCACCGTGCCGCGGTCGGCTTTCTCGGTCTCCAGCAGGGGCGTGTCGGCGGTCACCGTGAGCTGCTCGGCCACCGCGCCCGGCTCCAGCACGAGGGTCACGCTCAGCGCCTGTCCCTGGCGCAGGATCACGTTTTCGCGGATGACCTTCTTGAACCCCGCCGCCTCGGCCGAGACCGTGTAGGCGCCCGGCCGCAGGAAGGGCACGGTGAAGTCCCCTTGCCCCATCGAGGTGGTCTGCTGCGCTACGCCGGTTTCGACGTTGCGAACCTCCACCTTCGCCGCCGGCACAACCGCGCCGGAGGTATCCTGCACCACCCCGTTCAGCGTGGCGCGGAAGTCCTGCGCCGTCAGGGCGGCGGCCAGTCCAAACGCAATCAAGGCAATCCTTCGCATGTATTCCCCCATGAAGCCGTGGCCGTCACGCCACCTGTTGCTGGCAACGGTCTGGTTCCGCCTCGTAGTGTGGCCCTGCCGTCTGCGGCCGGGCAAGGCAATTCTCGGAGAATTCTCCGAGAAGACCCCTGTGATACGATTCGTTTGGAAGGAGAAACGCGCACAGAATGGCCGGAGCGCCACAACCCGACGCCTTCAGCCTCCCCGCGGAGGAGATGGCCGCTGCGGCGCATTCCGCCCTTGTCGACCGAGTGCTCTCCAGCGCCGTTTTCCAGCGCTCGCCCCGCCTTCGCGAGCTGTTCCAGTACCTGGCTTCGGCCGCCCTGGAAGACCCCCGGCGCGTCGTCACCGAGCACCAGCTTGGCATTGCCGTGTTCGGCCGCGACCCGAACTACGACTCGTCCACCGACACCATCGTCCGCGTCCAGGCATCCCAGCTTCGCAAGCGCCTCCGCCAGTACTTCGACACCGAGGGCGCCGCCGAGCCCATCGTGATCGACTTCCCCAAGGGCTCCTACCTCCTGCGCTTTCAGCCCCGGGAGCAGCCGCCGGAGGCGGGCGTGCCGCGGCCTCCGATCCCTTGGAAGCGCTATGCGTTGCCGGTTCTGGCGGCGGGTGTGCCCATCCTGGGCGCGCTTCTGCTGTGGCTGGCTGTGGGAAGCGGCGTGGCGCGGAAGTCCCACGTCGGCGGTGACACCCCTTCTCTCGATCGCTTCTGGGGCCAGTTGTTCCCTCCCAGCCGCCAGTTGCAGGTGGTGATCTCGGACGCCAACCTGAACATGCTGGCCGATATCCTGGATCGCCCCATCACTCTCGACGACTACCGCCACCGCACCTACCCGGCCGGCCTGCTTCAGCGCTACATCTCCAACCCGGAGATCCGCTCCCTTGCCGATCACATCAGCGGCACGCACCTGACTTCGGCGCAGGAGACCGAAGTCGTCCGCCTGCTCGCTCCCCTGGCCGCGCGTTACCAGGCGCCGATGAGCGTGGTGTTCGCCCGCGATTTCCGCGCGGTGCCCGAGGACCAGAGCAACCTCATCCTGCTGGGCCACAAGAAGGGCAATCCCTGGATGGAGTTGTTCGAGAGCGTGTCGAACTTCCACTACGACTACTTCGTCGAGTCGCCCGTGCGCATGGGCGTCATCTACAACCGCCATCCGCAGCCCGGCGAGCAGGACAAGTACCCGGTTCGTTACGGCGTCAGCGGATACTGCGTCGTCGCGCACCTGCCCAAGCCCGTGGGGCAGGGAACGGCGCTGCTGATCCAGGGC
>CAYOTD010000614.1:0-3506 GCA_964406685.1 uncultured Solibacteraceae bacterium
CGATGGACTTTGTGCCCGAGGTGTCACCCTTCTCTTCCTTGATCACCCGCCCCAGGCCGTCCAGGGTTATGCGCGTCCAGCGACCCGCGGTGGTGGCGGTTTGCACGTTCCCGTTGTAGGTGACGGTGGTGATGGCCGTCCCGGTTTCGTCGTGCGGCGAGCGGATCGAGGTGGGGCGCCCCAACGAGTCGTAACCGGTGGAGGCGCTGGCGCCGTTGGGTCCTGACACGCTGGTCAGCCCCAGCCAGCCGTTGTAACCGAGGTTGACCGCGAGGGAATCCGTCCCGTTGGGCGTGATCTTGCTGGGGGCGCCGTAGTTGGTGTTGGAATTGACCTCGTAAGCGGTCCGGGCGCCGAGGGCATCGGCCGCCTGGTAGGGAGTACCGGTGATGTCGTAGGCGATGCAGGTGGTCACTCCGCCTCGTGTGCGGACGCTGGGGTTGCCGCGGTAGGTGAAGTCGGTGCCGTAGCTGCTGCTATTGTGCTGGCGGGGGTCGTAGTAGGAGTTCCCGGTGCGATTGGCGGGAACCAGGACCATGCCCAGGCCGGGGCAGGGGTTACCAGCGTAGACGTCGTAGGTGTTGCTGGCCAACGTGAACCCGGTGACCGACGCCGTGGTCAGGCGGTTGCGGATGTTGCGCGCGGCATACTCGGCGCCGGTCAGGTAGTTGTAGTTGTAGACGCGGGCCGCGGTGGTGGTGTTGCCCCAGTTGTAGTGATAGGTGGAGGTCAGATTGCCCCACTCGTCGAAGTAGTTGTCGGTACCCGATGTGGTCTGATAGGCGGTGCCGACGTCCAGGGTGACGCGTTCGGCCCAGGGGTAGATTACCTCACCCGCGCCCTGCCACCAGGTCAGGACGCGGCGCCGCAGCACCGTGCCGGCGCCAGTTGCCTGGTCGTGAGTCGCCAGGTGGCCGTAGCTGGGGTCCGCGGTGAGGCTGAAGTACCAGGTGTTCTGGTAGGTGGCCAGGTCGTCGACCAGACGAGTCCAGGAATGGAACGGCCGCCCGGTGTCGCCGGCATCGTCGTGCGAGAAGACGACGTAGGTCTCCGACGCGGTGGAGGAGGCACGCAGATAGCGGTACTGCACCTCCCGTGCCTGGCGCGAGTTGGAGTAGGAGGCGGTGCGGTAGGTCCATCGCAGGGAGCCGCCGAAGGGCAGATAGACACGCGACAGCTCGCCGGAGCTGCCGGAGTACTCCAGGGTCTGGCTTCTGCCGGTGGGGCCGCCCGCCAGGGTGGTCAGCAGGTGCGCCGTGCCCGAACTTTGGGAGGGCGAGAAGGGCGTGTAGAGCGCCTGGTTGGCCAGGTAGCTCAGCGTCCAGCTTTCTGACCCCAGCACATGGCAGGTGATCGAGGTCAGGTGCGGGATAGTGTCCGTGTTGTAGGTGAACGAGTAGGTGCGGTAGGGCCCGGAGCCGCCGAGCATGATGGCGCGGACGTCTTCGATGGAGGTGATGCGGGCGCTGGAGTTGACGCCGCTTCCGCCGGAACCCTGCGCGTATTCCAGGCGGATCTCGTTGCCGTTGGTGTCGCGCATCAGGGTGGGGTAGCGGGTGCCGGCATCGGCTTCTCCCGACGCGCTGACCGAGCTCATGATCCAGTAGCTGCCGTCGGGGAAGTTCAAGCGGCCGGTGTTGGAGTCGTAGCGCATGTACGCTCCCTCGCGCGTGCGCCAGACGCCGTTCTCGTTGACGTCGAGCTGGTACTCGGCACCGGTGGAGTCCGTGAAGAGATGGTAGAGCAGGGAGGAACCGCTCCAGATGGGCGTCATGGCACCGGCCAGAAGCTTCCAGCCGAAGCCGTAGCCGACGTCGGCGCCAAGCTTGGTCTGGGCCGAACCTTCCATGAACCAGAGCTGGGAATTGTAGCTGAGGGCGAATTGCACGCCCCAGCCGCCGCGGCCCATGGCTCTGAAGAGCGGCACGGTGAAGTTCAGGTTGCCGGAGCGGAGGTCAATCTGCTCGGGCGAGGCGCCCCAGTAGGTGCTCAACGGACGCACACCGACCCGTATCGGGTCGGGGGCCACGAAATGCGGGACGCCGGGCGGCGGGCTGGCGCCGGCGACAAGAGTGACTTCCGTGACAGGAGACCAGTTGACGTGCCGGTCGATGGCGTAGAACTGGTAGTTGTAGCTCTGCCCGGCGGTTACACCGCAGTCTGTAAACGCGGGCGTCGTGGGAGTCCCCACAGTGGTGCCATTGCGTCCGATTCTGTAGCCCGCGACTCCGACGCCGTCCGGGTCATCGGCTGTCGCCGCCCAGTTGATATGCAGGCAGCCGCCGGTGTAGGAGCTTGTGACCTGGTAGCGGTCGATAGGGTACGGGGGCGTGCCGTCTCCTCTGCCGAAGTCGATCTGCACGATCGAGTTCACCGGCACGAGACCGTCGAGGGTCATTGGGGTTTCACGAAGGCCAACGCCTGCGTATCCGTTCGACAGGCTCGTGTCGGAGAGCCACACAAGGAAGTTGCCGGCTGCATCCAGTACGTAGAGTCCTCCGTTCGCGCGCCGGATCGCTCGCAGTGTCAACTGCCCCCCGGTACATGACACGGAGCCCGAGTGCATCTGAGTGATGACCGAATTCACTCGCTTGTAAGCCGCCAGGTTCGCCGTACAGACGAAGCCGTAAATGTCGATCACGGGATTCTGTACTTCGATAGCGTAGTAGCTTCCCTGCGGATTGGCGCCATGTAGCGCGTCGGCGCTGGCGTCCAGGTAGATCGTGTAGGTCCCTCCCGATGACCCGAAGTTGAGCCTCACCTTCAGCTCTCGCCCAATGCCAGGAGTCGGATTCGCCCCGAGGTTGATCAGCGACCCACCGGTCGTGGAAGTGGAGTAATAGGTGGTCCAGCCGTAGTTGGGCACGTAGAATGAGCCATCCCCGTTCTTCGCCCAGCCAGCATCGCTCTGGAGGTGGTAATCAACCGGATTGACGGTGTAGTAGTACTGATAGGACGCGAGCGCGGAGGCACAGGAGAGCAGGAACAAGGCCGCCAGTTTCGGCTTCATGGCACCACCGTCCTCAACTCGTCCAGGGAGAAGGACTTGCGGTGCTTTTTGAACTCGCTCTCGATGCTGGAGCGGGCGTCGCGGCCCTTTTCGAAGACGCGCACGTCCGCGCGAGCGGCGCTTTTGATTGCCTGGAAGGCGGAGCGTTCGCGGGCGACGAACTCGACGATGGCGAACTGGCCGTCGTCGCTCGGGACCCAGGAAAAGCCGATAATGCCGTTGCTTCGGACCGCGTCTTTGGTCTGAAGGGGAGCGAATTGCGGCCGGCGCGGGTCGTCAAAGGTCCCTTTGCCGACGATCGGCACGACGCAGACCACGCGTTCGTACATGTTGTGAATGTCCACTTTCCGCTGTGCCATCACGACGGCGCCCGTAAGCACAATTAGAGCTGCGACTTTTCTGACTGGTTTCATGTACTCACTCCGGCTGCGAGAGGAAATCTGGCTCGTCCGGAGAATCTGTGGGTAATGGGCAGCCTCATGGCGACGTTTGTTCG
>CAYOTD010000615.1:0-3499 GCA_964406685.1 uncultured Solibacteraceae bacterium
CAGTTCCACCGGCCGGACCGTCCACACGCAGGAACCCTTGCTGGATGCAGGGGCGGCGCCGCCGTGCCTCGGACTGGCCGCCGGTTCCGCCTGACGCAAACCGGCGGGCTTCAGCCCCGCCAAGGAGGTTACCGCCGGTCCCGCTTGCGGCCGCGCCGCGCGGCCCACGCTTCCCGCGACCGGGCCGGTCTCCGGGACCACACGATGGGACGCCGCCAACGCGCCGCGCTCCGCCACCATTTCCGCCGGGGTTCGGCCGCCCTCGGGCAACGCGCCACGGACGGACACGGGCATCGCCGCCGCTGGAAGCGCCACGATCGGAGGAAAGAACTCGCCCGGGCGAGGAGCAAGCGGAAGATCATCCACCGGAACCGGCACTCTTCCCCCGCGCGGGTCGATACGCAGGGGCAGCGAACCCGCCCACGGAGTGCGGCTCTCCGCCTCCGGCTCCGTCGCCTCCGCATCGGCAGTCGAATGAGTTTCGGGTGGGGAGGGAAGCGACCGCGCTTCCATCAGGCGCGCCAGAGCCAGCTTGTCTTCGCGCGAATAGGCGTTGCGGTGAGCGACACCACAGAAAGTATTGCCGGCCAAACGCTGCAGGACAGTGAGCGGCTTCCCGCAGTATAAACATTTCATCAAAGTGGTTCCCGGTGGACCGATGAGGTCGATAAGGGTATTTGTATATAAAAGTCCACTTGGATTCTATCACACGCCCTCTCTTGCGCCTATAGTACTTTCCGTCTACTTTCCGGCTACTGTCGAAACGCGCTCCGGATACCATCTCTCCCCGGCGCCGCTGATGGAGTAGGCAGCGAACCTAAGTAGTCGTCGGTGTTTTTCCCGAGTCATAGCCAGAAAAAGCACCTATCATATGCCGCCGTGCTCCGGCCGAAGCTTTGGGCGGACAGACAAGATTCATAAGAGCCGTATTCGAGTTTCATACACTCATGACGCCTACTCTTTCGACCCGAGATGCCTTCGAAGGCATCCTCAACGCACTGCTTCAGCAGTCCTCGGCCCTGACGGCCATGTTCATCACCAAGCATGGGACCGTTGTGGCCAGCGCCGGCGACGTCTCCTATCTGAACACCACGGCCATGGCCGCGCTGGTGGCCGGGATGTTCTCCGCCACGCGCGAGGTGGCGCGCATTGTGGGCGAGAACCAGTTCTCGATCCTGCTTCAGCAGGGAGAGTTGCGTCACATCCACATTTCGCTGGTCTCGGACCAGACCATGCTGGTCATTGTTTTTGAAGACCACAACCGCATCGGGCTGATCCGCCACGCCGCCCGCAAGGCCGCCGAGAAGCTGGCACAACTGCTGGCGACCGGCCGTGAGCGCGAGATGGCGGGCGAGGAGATTTCCCTGCCGCAGTTCAAAGAGTACGCGCTGAACCTGATCGACCGCATCTTCCAGTCCTGAGAGCGAACGCGGTCCATGCCCTACATCAGCTTCCACCGCCGGGAGATCACGTTCAAAATCGTCTACTACGGCCCCGGAATGAGCGGCAAGACGACCAATCTGGTGCACATACATCGCAGTTTGAGCCCCGAACGCAAGGGCGAGTTACTAAGCCTGAACACGGAACAGGAACGCACGCTCTACTTCGATTACTTCCCGCTCGAGCTGGGAACCGTGGAAGGCTACCACGTGCGCTTCAACATGTACACCGTCCCGGGACAGGTGTATTACGAGGCGAGCCGCCGTCTGGTGCTGGACGGAGCCGACGGCGTGGTTTTTGTGGCGGATTCCCAGCCGGAGAAGCTGGCGAGCAACCTGGAAAGCTACCGGCTGATGCAGGACAACCTCCGCTCTTACGGCCTGGACCCGGATCTGTTTCCGACCGTCCTTCAATACAACAAGCGCGACTGCGAGAACCCGCTCGAAATCGGCGTTCTCGAGCGGGCGTTGGGGTTGAACGCAGTCCCCGTCCACACGTCGGTGGCCGTGGAGGGGATCGGAGTCCTGGAGACGATTCGAAGAATCACGCAGATGGTGATCGAGCGTTTCCAGTTATGAGCGGCACAGCAAGGAGCGCGACCTACCATGGCGTTCAAAGGCACTTTGTCGGACCTGCCGGTCGTCGACCTGCTCCAACTCCTGCACCAGGCGCACAAGAGCGGCGTTCTGGTGCTGAGGGTGGGAGAGGAAGAGGCACGGGTCTGGTATCGCGAAGGCAATATCATGGACGCCCGGCTGAAGGAACATGCGGGCGTGGAAGTGATCGTCCGGACTTCGGACTGGGTCAACGGAGAGTTCGAATTCCAGCCGGGATCGGAAAACAACGAGGACAAGGTCGGCATGGAGTTCCACCGCGTCCTCATGGGGGCCTTGAAGATCAGGGACGAACGGAAGATGGAAGAACAAAGGCGCAGGGCGGAACAGGAATCGAAGACGCGGGAGGCGGGTCCTCTGCCGTTTTCGCAGCCGCTTCAGGAGATGATGACTGTCGCGGACCATGTCCTTCATCTTTGCCTGCTGGACAAAGACGGGACACTGCTAGGAGAGGCACGGAACGGGAAGGCGGGGCAGGAAAACCTGGAAGGCCTGCGAGTCTCGGTCCACAGCTTCCTGAACGCCTATCCGCGGCCCGGCGTGAAGCGGCTTCTGATTGAGGACGACGCCGGTACGCTGGCGATGGCCGGTTGCGGGCGGGACCGGCTGTTCCTGCTGGTGGCCGAGCGCGGCACGCCCCTGGGCTCGGTGGCGATGACCGTCAACCGGTTGGCCGCGCGACTGGAAGAGAAGAATATGTCTGAGTAAGTTCAGTGCCTTATCGAATGGGCACTGCTGTCACACCAAACACAATCCTGAAGGAGGACACCCAATGAGTAGCGCACCGGAACGGAGCGAATGGCATGGCGCGTTGATGAAGTGGCTGACCAGCGCCATCTACGCCTCGGTCAAGACGATGGGACCACGCCAGGCGAAAGTCATGAGCCGAGCCATGAGTCTGGTCTTCGTAAGACTTACCGCCAATGAAGTCGCGGCGAAGAAGGGAATTCAGATGTCGCCCAGCGACGATCCCGTCAAGCTGTGCGAGCAATACCGCGCGGTGGAAGGGGCGTCCGGTCTCGCGTCTCCCGACGACGTGTCGTTCGAGTCGAGGCCCGACGGCGAGCTCGCGATCACCTTCGCGAAGTGTCCCTATGGTCCGCTGTGCAACGAAACCCTGGCGGGATTGCTATCGCGGGGCGACTTCAACAAGAGCAGCGTTCCCTGCATGCGCATGGACACGTACTCGGCCGCGTTGGGCGTGGCCGGGAACATCAAGCGGCCCTATCGTCTGATCCAGTTCGCGCCCGGAGCGCGCTGCCAGGGCGCGCTGCTGGCCGCCCGGTCCGCCCGCTAGGAGATCGAGAGCGACAGAATGGCATACGACACGCTTACCAGGAGCGTTCTCTCGACGCTCAGCTTTGACGCGGAGCGGTCCCGGCTCGAACTCGGCGGCGCCCCGTTCGGCTTCCACGCCGACGCCTACAACACCAGGGTTCTTCGTA
>CAYOTD010000616.1:0-3495 GCA_964406685.1 uncultured Solibacteraceae bacterium
CGCGGCTTCTCCAGCTTCGGCACTGCTCTTTCCTTTCGGTGGTGATCTCATAGGCGTCCACAGTATGTGATGGCGGTCGGCAGTCACCGATCCTCAGCCACATTACACGGACGTCCGCACTTCTACGCCTCACCCGGGCCACGCCTGGTTCTCAGCAGATCCAGGAGTTCCGTGTCCTTGCGCTCGGTGGCTGCCACGAAGCACTTGTCGAACAGCTCGGCGGCGCGTGCGGCTTCGCCAAAGCGTGATTCGAGATCGGCCAGCGCGTAGAGGAGTCTTGCGTCATCCGGGTTGATTTCAAGCGCAGAACGGATGGCGCCGAAAGCTCTCCCGGAGTCGCCAACATGGTCACACAACAGTCCTATGTGCAGTGCAAGATGAGATGCCGCCCCGGATTCCTGGGCGGGGCGCTTGGTTCGGCTACCCGTGCCCCAGCTTCATGATCCAGCCGATGCCGAACAGGGCCAGGAGGAAGTAGCCGAAGCACTGGGCGCCATAGATGAGGCGCTCGCGGTCGGTCTTCTTGGTTACGATGCCCAGGACTATGGAGGTGAACAGGGCGAACAGGAAGGAGGCTTCGAAGTGCGAGAGGTTCATCTTCGGCATTACTCTTTCCTCCGCGCGGCGATCTCATAGGCGTCCACCATGGCGAGCACGTTCAGCAGGCCCGCGGCCACCAGGAACTTGGTGCCGTAGTCATGGACGTGGCCGGCTACGTCGGGTTGCGAGTAACCGAACCAGACGCTGAGCAGGTACAGGATGCCCGAGGCGAGGTTCCCCAGGAAGCCGCCGCAATATATGATAGTCGTCAGCAGGTCGCCCGTCTGGGGCTGGAACATCGCGCCGCGCATCATCAGGCCGAGGACGAACATCGCCAGCACCGACAGCGCCAGCAGCGCGCCCCGCCCGCGGCGGCCCAGCAGCAGGTGGCCGCCTCCGGGAATCAGCCAGCCGAGGGCCACCACGTGCAGCCACTGCTTCAGCGGCGCCATGGGCTGTTTCGGCTTCTTTTCCTTGGACATGGAAGGTTTCCTTCAGTGTATCACGCGCGGCTGGGCGGCCAGGACGACCATGGCCTCCAGCGTTTTGGCGCGTTGCAGGTCGTTCACGATGAGATAGCGGTGCCGCCCCTGGGCGTCGGTCTCGAAGCGCGTGCGCCCGGCCTCGTCCACCCGCACCCAGCCCGCCTCGGACAGGGAGAAGTAGCCGTGATCGGGGCGGACGGCGTACAGCGCCGCCGTGGGATCCCAGGTGGGGCTGTCATAGGGGGGCTTCTTGTAGGCGCGGTAGGCCACCACCAGCGGATGATCCGCCGCCCACCGGTAATCGTTGTCGATGGAGCGGGCGGGCACGCGCATGGATTCGCCCACTTCGTAGCCGCTGAACACCACGGGGCCGGGCCAGCCGGCATAGAGCTTGCGCGCCGAGGGCACGTCCAGCTTGACGTTGTACTCGGCGAAGTCCGGCTTGCGGAAATGGCCCGCCATCACGGAGAGAAGACGAACCTTGCGGCGCGCGAGTTCCATCCCGGTGAGGGGGCTGGCCTGGTCGGGGCCGGAATCCAGCAGCCGCGCCAGGTTGGTGCTGAAGCCCACCTGCGCGATCACTACCGATCCATCCTTTTCGCGCGCCAGCACGCGGCGCAGCACGGCGACCGCCTCGGGCGCCTGGCCGCCGTCGTGGAGGCGGCGCGGATAGGCGAGCGAGCCGTCGGGTTTCTTGCGTTCGCAGGCCACCTTGAGATAACTGCCGGGCTCGGGCGTGACGCCTTTGCGGACCACGCCGAGGGGAATCTGCGGGCGCCCGTAGAAGTGGTTCATCAGGTCGACGTAGGGGGCGGCCAAGGGATGGTCCTTGGTGAGGGTCACCGCCAGCAGGCGGCATTCGCCGCGGGCGGCGAGACAGTGCAGCATGGCCAGGGCCAGGGCATCGTCGATGTCGTTGCCCATGTCGGTGTCGAAGATCAGCGGAACCGGTTCGGCCCCCAGCAGCACTCCCGCCAGCAACAGGGCAGGCAGAAGACGGCGCGTCATGATCCTACTCCTTATAGGGAAACAGATTGCCGCGGCCCAGCAGCCAGTGCGGATCCAACCGCCGCTTGACCTGCTTCATCGCGTCGATCTGGGCGGGGGTGTACTGGACCGCCAGCAGGCGCGCGCGGTTCTTGCCCAGGCCGTGTTCGGCGCTGACGGTGCCGCCGAGGGCCACCGCCTGGCGGGCGCATTCCATCATCAGCGCCTGGCCGCGATTGTGTTCCTTCTTCGTGGCCGGCAGCACGTTGGTGTGCACGTGGGCGTCGCCGATGTGGCCGAAGATGACGTGACGGGCGGGGAACTCCGCCTCCAGTCGCTCGCGATAGAAGGCCAGCATTTCGCGGTTGCGCGCCAGGGGCACGGCGAAGTCGGAGCCGACTTTTGTCAATCCGTTACGGCGCATCTCCTCGTTCACCGTCTCGGGCAGCGCGTGGCGGAAGATGCGGAAGCGTTCGCGATCCTGTTCGGAGGCGGCAAACCAGCTTCCCTCGGCGAGGGCGCCGGAACGGCCGAGTCTCGCGTCCCAGCGCTCCATTTCTTCCTCTCCCTCGCCGTCCATCTCCTGCTCGAACAACAGGGCGCCGGCGGCGGCGGACGGGATCTCAGAGAAGCGGGGACGCAACAGATCGAGGGAGGCGCGGTCCAGGTACTCCAACATGCGCAGGCCGGCGACATCGCGCCAGGCATCCACGGCGCCGAGAACGGCGTCCTCGGAGGGGAAGAAGACCACGCCGGTGAACAACTCGGCGGGCAGGGGGCGCAGGAGCAGTTCGGCTTCCACCACCACGCCGAGGGTGCCTTCGCTGCCCACAAACAGGTCGACCCAGTCCATGCCGGGCGCCAGGGGATAGCCGGCCGAGTGTTTGGTGGTGGCCGGATGCGGCAGGGCGGGAACGTCGAAGTCGATCGGCTCTCCGCGGCGCACCGCGAGCACGCGCCCGTCCATCAGGACCACGCGCAAGGCGAGGACATGCCTGCGCGTGTCGCCGTAGCGGAAACTGCGGGCGCCGCTGGCGTTGGTGGCGATGGTGCCGCCCACCGAGGCCAGCATCTCGGTCGGATCGGGCGCGTAGAACTGGCCGGAGCGTTTGGCGGCGGCGCGCAGAACCTTCAGTGTCGCGCCCGGCCCGGCCACCGCCGAGCCCCGCCGGATGTCGATGCGGGTCATCTTCTCCATCGACAGCACCCAGCCGCCCTGGGGCACGCGGCCGCCCCCCAGGCCCGTGCCCGCGCCCGACACGGTGACGGGAATACCGCGCTCACTGGCCGCGCGCAGGGCGCTGACAACCTCGCTTTCAGTCTCCGGGAGGATCAGCCGCTCGCCGTAGCCCCGAAAGCCGGAGGCGTCCTCCAGATATTCGGACCGGATTTCCACTTTCGTCACACCTCTAGAATAACCGGCATGATCAGCGGGCGGCGCGAGGTTTCTTTAATGAGGAAGCGTTTCAGGTCGGCGCGGATC
>CAYOTD010000617.1:0-3489 GCA_964406685.1 uncultured Solibacteraceae bacterium
GGGTCGGCGGCGCCCGGCGATTTCAACGTGAAGGTCAGCGTTGTCAGAACGCGCGCGTTCCAGGTTACCCGAACGGTCCAGGTTCCCAACAGCCGCGTGGCGGCGGCGCCGGCGATCGGAAACGGCTCGCGAAAACAGAACGTGCCGGCTTCGGTCAACGCACTCCACGGACCGCCGACGCCGTCGGTGTAGATCCGGCCGGTGGGATCGTACCATTCGCTGGACGCTATGTCGCCCGCCTTGGCTCCACTGACACTCAGCCAGAGATACAGCCTGGCGTCGGAGGTCAGAAACGTCGAGACGGGCGTCGGAGTGGCGGGACACCCTTCGGGCAGCGTACTGACGATCGCGCCGGCTTCGAGGCGCACTGCGGAGACGCCCGCCGAACCCGCCTGGCCCGCCGCGGTCCCGGTTTCGGTGAGTCGGAACGGCTGATCGGTGAACTTACTGTAGAAGTACTGGGGCCCGACCGACTCCCACCCCGGCATCAGGGCGGACTGGCCGACACCGGAATCCGGCGGTGTCCTCAAACTGACTTCGACGGTGGGGTTGAGGACCGGCTCATCCTCGCGAGCACGGTAGTAAAAGCGAATGTAGAGCACGTTGCCCGGGCTGTCGGAGGCGACCTGCAACAGGTGCTTTTCGACCCAGTTCGGCTTGTCCGGCGCGCGTCCTTCCGTGAAGAACCCGCCACAACTGGAGACGATGAAGGGAACCGAACTGCTGGTCGCCTGGAACGGGTCTTCCAGCAACAGGGAGACGCAGTAGCTGGCCCCGAGCTTCGGGTAGCGGAAGTCCAGCGTATAGCTCTGGCCGGGCTGGACCACATAACGGTAGACGAGATACCTGTCCTTGCCGTCCGAATACCCGGACTGCATGCCCCGGTACGTGGCACTGTCCACCGAATAGTACTGCGTGCGGTAGGTCTTGCCGATCTCGCCCTGGATCGGGGCGGTCAGCGTTTGGGCGAAGGCTGTAGTCCCAACAAGGATTGGAGGTAGAAGTCTTACGAATGCTCGCCTCACAAGCGGTCCCCTACAGTTGTCAAATCGGCGGGCCGCGGGCGTTCTTGAGCCAAAGATGGGGGGGAAGAGAGGGCTGGCTTCTAGACTTGCCCGGCTTCCGGGTTCGGGATCGCCGGCGAGCTGAAGCTCGCCGCTGCAAACTGAAGTTTGCGCCATCGGTGGGAGTGGTGAATGGTAGTCACATATATGGAAGCTCAAGCGATTGACCGGGAGTGGAAGAAGGGCAGCGCCGAGTTGCTGATCCTTTCGCTGCTGGAGACCATGCCGCGGCACGGCTACGAGATCAACAAGCTGATCGAGCAGCGGTCGCAGGGCGCGCTGCGCTTCCACGCCGCCTCGCTATATCCGCTGCTTTACCGGCTGAGAAGCGCGGCTGGATTCAAGGCCGGTGGATCGAGACGGCCGGTCAGCAGCGGCGGCGCTACTACCGGCTGACCGGGCGGGGAGAAAAAGTGCTGGCTTCGCAGCGCCGGGGATGGTGGGCGTTCGTGGCGGCCATCAGCCGGATCACGGGAGTGGAAAAGGCCTGACTGGAAGAGCGCGATTCGGGAACAACTGGCGGATCTGAACCTTGCCCCCGCGCGAGAGGCGGAGATCGTCGAGGAGTTGGCCCAACATGCCGAGGACCGCTACCGGGAACTGCTCAGCGGCGGGACGGAGGAGGCGGAAGCCCGGCGGATGGCGCTCCAGGGTATCGGCGGGCGCAAATCGCTGCGGAGGGAACTGCGGGTGCTCGATCCGCCGCCCGCGTCCGAGCCGGTGGTGTCCGGAGAGGGATTGCTGCGGGACGTGCGCCAGGGGATGCGAAGCCTGCGCCAGGCGCCGGGATTCAGCCTGGTGGGGCGGGCGGTGTTGGGCATCGGGATCGGCGCGAACGTCTCCATGTTCACGGTGGTGGACGCGGCGTTTCTGCCGTCGCTGCGGTTTCCCCGGCCCGAGCGGCTGGTCCAGATCGAGGAGACGGCCCCGTCGGGCGGCAGCATGCCGGCGGCGGTATCCGAACTTCGTGGACTGGGAGAAGCCGAGCCAGTCGTTCGAGTCGATGGGCATCCTGGGCGTGTTTCAGGAGGCGCTGAAGAAGGCGGGCGGAAACGAGCGCGTCCCGGTGGGATACGTCTCGCCGGGATTTCACGGCGTACTGGGGGTGAGAGCCGTCCGCGGCCGCCTGCTTTCCCCCGCCGATGACAGCCCCGGCGCCCCGCCCGCGGCCGTGCTGGCTCACCGGTTCTGACAGTCGCACCTTGCCGGCGACCCCGGCGTGATCGGGCGCACGCTGACCATCGACGACCAGGTGATGACCATCGCCGGCGTGGCGTCTCCCTTCGAGCGGAGGCAGGCGGCGGACGTGTTTGTGCCGGTCGCCTTCGCCCTGGAGAAGTGGGGCCTCGGCATGCGGGAGCAGCACGGCGGCACCGGCGTTGTCGCGCGGCTGAAGGCCGGGGCAAGCATCGCAGGAGCGCGCGCGGAGATGAAACTCATCGCTCGCGGTGGTGCTCTGCATCGGCGCCGGCCTGCTCATCCGCAGCTTGGTCCGGCTGATGACGGAAGTCGCGGAGCGGCTGGCGGGCGTGCCGGGGGTGCAGGCGGTGGGCGCCGTGGACGCCCTTCCGTTCAGCAACCCCGACTCCTGGGGTGATCTTTACCCTGACGACCGGCCGGTGGCGCAGTGGAGGCCGGAGATCGGGGGGCGCAGACGGCGGACGTCCGCTGGACGGTGCTGCGCGAGGGGGCGATGCTGGCGGGGGCGGGGGCCGTTGTCGGCCTTGGCGCGGCTCTGGCTGGGGCGCGGGTGCTGTCGAATATGGTGTATGGGGTCACGGCCACCGACCTGGTGACTTATGCGGGTTCGGTGGCGCTGCTGATGGTCGTAATGCTGGCGGCCTGCTATCTTACGGCGCGGCGGGCTTGCCGGGTGGACCCGATGGCCGCTTTGCGCGCCGAATGAAAGTGGGGGACCGTGTAACATCAGCCGTTCAGGCGCCATCCTTACGTGGAGACGTTCTCAGAAAGGAGCCGGAAGGCTATGAAGATTCTTGTGGTTTTCGCACTCGCGCTGGCGTTGGTTTCGGTGTCGGTGGCCGCCGACATCACCGGCACGTGGAAGGGACAGCGCCCGGGCCGCGACGGCAACATGATGGACGTGACGTTCACCTTCAAGGCTGACGGCGAGAAGCTGACCGGCAGCACCATGATGCGGGACCGGGAAGTGCCGATCTCGGACGGGAAGGTCTCGGGGGACGACATCTCCTTCGTAATTAAGATGGAGTTCGGCGGCAACGAGATAAAGATGATCTACACCGGCAAGGTCTCGGGTAACGAGATGAAGATGAAGTCGCAGCGCGAAGGCAGCGATCGGGTGATGGAGTTCACTCTGAAAAAGTCCTAGGCGGCATAGGCGGCAAACGGGGACAGACGGGACGTTTTCCATCTGCTGGAAAACGTCCCGTCTGTCCCCGTTTCAGCG
>CAYOTD010000618.1:0-3483 GCA_964406685.1 uncultured Solibacteraceae bacterium
CGAGATGCCCAGCACCCACGCCGGCAGCCCCCCCAGAAGGACGAAGCGTCCTTTGGAGAAAGCCGCGGCCGGATACTTGAACAGGAACTCAAACATCTCGGGCTCAGTGCGTCATCGCGTAGATGATGTAGTTCACTCCGATGCGATAGGCCAGGGAAGCGTAGCGTTCCGGGTAGGCCGGGTGGTCGGCCCACTCCCAGGCGTCGCCCAGATCCATGTTGTGGCAGATGGCGACCAGAATGCGGTGCTTGTCATCGAAGATACCGCGCCAGCGCGGCTCAAACCCGTCCTGCTCGTAGGTGACGCCCCAGGAAAGGGGAGCGATCCCCGGCACCTGCATCCGCTTGTCCAAGTCATAGAGAACATGGAAGATAGCGTCTGAGTCTTCGATCTCTACCACCGGCCGGTCCGGGAACACCCGCCCCAGGCTTTCCATGAAGACGCTCCATTCGCGGGTGCCGTGGAAGTCGTCCACCATGAGGAACCCGCCGCGCAGCAGGTACTCGCGCAGCTTCCGGCACTGGGCGTCGCTGAGGCCCCATCGGCCGGTTTCCACGGCGTAGACCCAGGGCCAGTTAAAGATCTCGTCGCTTTCCAGGTCCACCACCTGTTCGACCGACTTGGCATGAAGGCGTGTCAGCCGCCGCACGCCCTGGACAAACTGCCGGTCGGCTTTCGGGTAGTCGGTGGCCCAGCCCCCGCGGAACCCCCAGAACCCGCCGCGCCCTCCTCCGCGAAACGACGGATAGCGCAGCCGGGCGAAAGCCCACTCGGTCTTTTGGTTAGCGTCGGGAGGGGATGCCAGCGGCCCGTCGTCGTCATCGAAGAAAACGCCCCGCCGGCCCCGCGGCGGCTGCCAGGCATAGAGCAACCCCAACAGGGAAACCAGGATGATCGCGGCGACAACGGTGGAGAGCTTTCCCACACGACCCTCTGATGCCGATCAGGATAACACAGCGCCACGCCGTATCTTGATAGCACGCTCCGGGGAGGCCAATCGTTGCGGGGTAGCCGAGCGAGCCGGACTGGAACATTTTCGCTTTTTGTTGGACTGTGGCGGCGAACTGGCATGGTTCCTCTTGCCGGGCACAGCCGGGTGACGGAGAATCGGTGTTCGGATAGCGTACATCAGGGCGTTTCTTGGGGAGGTCAAAGTGAAAACACTCAGTTGGCAATTCATACGGACGGCGGCGACCGTACTGTGTTTACTAGCGCTGGCGGCCGGCGGGCTTTGGTCGCAGGAGACGCGCGGCACCATTCTGGGCCGCGTCGTCGACCCGAGTGGGGCGGTGGTGGTGGCCGCCGACGTGACCGCGACCAACGTCCAGACCGGCGTGGTCGCTACGGCCCGGACCAACGAAGCGGGCAACTACTCCCTTCCCTACCTGTTGGCCGGGATGTACACCGTGCAGGTGGAGATGACGGGCTTCAAGAAGATGGTGCGGGAGAACGTGCAGGTCCGCATCCGCGAATCCGTCGAGTTGAACCTGCAAATGCAGCTCGGCGAGACCAGCGAGATGGTGGAGGTGCGCGCGGAAACCCCGCTGCTCAGCACCGCCGAGGTCTCCCTGGGCCAGGTGGTCGATTCCCGCCTGATTACCGATTTGCCCTCGTTTGGCGGCAGCCCGCTGGACCTGGTCAGCCTGGCGCCGGGGGTCATGAACAGCACCGACCTGCGCGTGCGCAAGACCAACCAGATCGGCGCCGCCTCCTCGTTCGCGGCGGACGGCGCTACCGCCACCTCCAACGACTTCACTATCGACGGGGTGGCGAACACCGCCAAGTACTACACCAACACCTCCTACGTGGCGTTCGTGCCCCCGCAGACGTCGGTGGCCGAGTTCAAGGTGCAGACAGCTTCCTTCGACGCCGCCATCGGCCACGCCATGGGGTCGCTGGTGAACGTCAGCACCAAGAGCGGCACCAATGAACTGCACGGCATCGCCAGCTATGTGATGCAGAACTCGGCTTTGAACTGCCCGACCATCTTTCAGAACCGCGCCGGAACCAAGGTGCCGGTCTATCAGGATCACCGCTACGGGATTTCCGTGGGCGGCCCGGTTCTGTTGCCCAAGGCCTACGACGGCCGGAACCGCACCTTCTGGTTCTTCGCCTGGGAGAAGAACACCTTCGGCACGCCCCAGCAATTCACCAGCACGGTGCCCACCGCGGCCATCCGCACCGGCGACCTCTCCGCGCTGCTGAGGCTGGGGGGCAACTACCAGGTCTACGATCCGTTCACCACCACGCCGGCGGCGGGAGGACGATTCACGCGCCAGCCCATCGCCGGTAACATCATTCCCGCCAGCCGCCTGGATCCGGTGGCGCTGAAGATGATGCAGTACTGGCCGCTCCCCAACCAGCCGGGCACCTCCGAGGGCCGCAACAACTGGATCAACACCAACAAGTCCCTGTTCGGCAACAACACCTACCTGGGCCGCCTGGACCACGTTTTCAACGCCGCCCACCGCACCTACCTGCGGCTGAACCGCGACTACTACTTCCAGGACCAGAACCACGCCTTCAACACGAACATCGAGGGCACGCTGGGCAAGCGCTGGCTGTATGGGGCGGCCCTGGACCATGTGTGGGTGCCCAGCCCGTCGTTCTTTGTCAACTTCCGCTACGGCATCACCCAAATGAACTTCGAGGACCGGCGCACCAGCCAGGGCTTCGACTATTCCACCCTCGGCTTCAGCAAGCAGTTTTTGGATCTGATCGAACACAAAGACGTGGCGCCCTTTCCGTACCTGTCGGTCGCGCCCTTCACCACCCTGAGCAGCCTGGGCTGGGGCATCGGCGACGGCACGCTCACTTCGCAAATCCACACCTTTACGGCGAACGCGACCAAGATGAGGGGCGACCACACGATCACCTTCGGCGGCGAGTTCCGCACCTACCGGGAGAACCGCTTCATCATTCCCTGGGAACTCTCTCCGCAGCTCTCCTTCTCCAGCAGCTACACCCGAGGACCGAACGACAACTCCACCGCTCCGCCGGTGGGCGGTGAGATCACGGCGTTCCTGCTCGGCATCCCGGGGGGCCAGATGACCAGGACGGCCAGTTTCGCCGCGCAGGACGTCTACTACGGCCTCTACGTCCAGGACAACTTCAAGGTCACGCCCACTCTGACGATCAACCTGGGCCTGCGCTGGGAATATGAGGCGCCCATTTCGGAGCGCTTCAACCGCTCGGTGACGCAGTTCGCCTTTGACCAGTCGAGCCCCATCGAGGCGCAGGCGCGCGCCAACTACGCGGCCAATCCGATCCCGGAGATCGCGGTGGCCGACTTCCGCGTGCGCGGCGGCCTGCTGTTCGCCGGTCCCGGTAACCGGAACCTGTATAAGGCATCCAAGAACGACTTCCTCCCGCGGATCGCGCTCGCCTGGCAGGCCCGGCCCTCGACCGTCGTCCGCCTGGGCTACGGCGTCTACTACGACACCATCGGCATCGCCAACCGCAACCCGATCCAGACAGGCTTCA
>CAYOTD010000619.1:0-3479 GCA_964406685.1 uncultured Solibacteraceae bacterium
AAGAAGGGCATGGACGTATATGTCCCGACCCCGGCTGAGGTGGCGACCTTCCGCAAGGCGAGCCAGGGTCCGGTGATGGAGTGGCTGGCCAAGCAGCCCGGCGTGGGGAAGGAGTTGATCGACGCCGCGGTCAAAGCGGTCAAGGATGCCGAGGCGGCTATTGCCCGTGAGGCGAACCCGGTGAAGTAGTCTTGCTGGCGAGGTGGACGGGAACTGGACGGGGCGGCGAGGGCTTCGCGCTCCACAGTTCCCGTCGCCGCCTCGCGAGGAGATCGTCGTGCTACGAGAGGCTGCTCGCACCGCGGATCGGCTCTTGTATTGGAGCATCGTCGTCCAAGTCGCGATCATTGCGCTGACGGTAAATCTGCAGGTGTTCAACCGCTACGTTCTCGACTATGTGTTGGGTTGGGACGAAGAGGTTGCACGCTACATGATGATCTGGTCCTCGTTCCTGGCAGCCTCCTACGCGCTCTGGCAAGGGGAACAGTTGGGCATGGAGTTCGTCGTCAAGCTGCTCCCGGCGCGGTACCGGAGAATCGTTCGGATTCTGACCTATCTCCTCTGCATCGCCTTCTTGGCGGTGATCGCCTATCAGGGGTTCGTCTGGATGATGCCGCAGCAACTGGACCAGGTATCGCCCTCGTTGGGCATCACCATGGCCATCCCGTACGCCGCCATTCCCGTCTCGGCCGTCATGATGATCTGGGTGGAGATCCTGTTCATCTGGCGCGAGCTTCGAGGCGTGGATCAGACGCGCGAACCCGGTGCCGAACCGCTCCCCCTGTAGGAGGTCCGACCCGCCATGGTACTTCAGACAGTCAGCGCACTATTCGTGCTAACCTTGATCTCGGGCATGCCGATCTCGTTTGCCATCGGGGTGACGGCGCTGGGCGGCCTCCTCGTCATGCACGGGATACCGCTTGTCGTGATCCCCCAAAAGATGTTCATCGGCTGCGATGCGTTCCCGCTGCTGGCCATTCCCCTCTTCGTTCTCGGGGGAGACCTGATGCTGCGGGGCGAGATTACCAAAGGACTCCTCCGCTTTGCGGATCTCTTGGTTGGCCGAATCCGCGGCGGCCTCGCCCATGCGACGATCTTCTCCTGCATGATCTTTGCCGGAATCACAGGATCCGCCGTGGCCGACGCCTCAGCGATCGGCTCGGTGATGATCCCGGCTATGCACTCTGGCGGCTACCCCAAGAATTACGCGGCAGCGATCACCGCCTCGGCCTCTATCATCGGGCCCATCATCCCGCCCAGCCTGGTTATGGTGTTTTTCTCGTTGGTCACGGGAGCGTCGGTCGGGGGACTCTTCATGGGCGGGGTGGTTCCGGGAATTCTCCTCGCCGGCTCTTTGATGGTCATCAACTATATCACAAGCCGGAAACATGGTTATCAGAAGCGCGAGACCCAATATACGTGGCCCGAAACGATCAAGATCTGCAGGGACTCCGTACTTGTCCTCCTCATGCCGATCATCATTGTAGGGGGGATCTTGGGCGGGATCTTCACCGCTACCGAAGCGGCCGGCGTGGGCGTTCTCTACGCGCTGGCGGTCGGCTTCATGGTCTTGCGCACGCTGAAGTTGCGCGACCTGCCCGAGATGTTCATGAACACGGCGAAGGTGACATCGGTGGTCCTGCTGCTTCTCGCGACGACCAATGTCTTGAGCTGGATCGTGACCATGCAGAACGTTCCGCAGATCATGCTGGCTTTCTTCACCGGTATCTCGACGAACCCCAAAGTCTTTCTGCTGCTCGTGAATATCCTGTTCCTCGTCACCGGCTGTGTCATCGACACCGCCCCGGCCATTTTTCTTCTCGTTCCCATCTTCGCGCCTGTTGCCAAGGGGTTCGGTATCGACCTGATCCACTTCGGCATCATTGTGACGGTGAATCTGTGCATCGGATTGCTTACCCCGCCGGTTGGCTCGTGCATCTTCATCGGGAGCAGCCTGGCCAAGATCAGTATCGAGGAGCTCCTGAAGCCGCTGTGGCCTTTCCTGGTCGCCGAGATCGGCGTCCTGCTGCTCATCACCTATGTGACACCGCTGGTCATGTGGCTTCCGCGGACCCTGGGATACTAGGACAGACCACCGATAACTGACGGTAATCGGCCCCCCACCCCCCCCACACGAGGAGCAGGTCATGCCCCCAGAGAACAGCCAGAGCGAGGCCCTCTTCACCTTCGCCAGCCAGTACCTGGTCGCCGGCGTGTCCGGCTCGGCCCGGATGAATGCCGCCCTCGGCCGCCCGGTGTACCTCACCCACGGGGACGGCTGCCGCCTCTACGACGTGGACGGGACGACCTACCTCGACTACAACGGCTCCCACGGTGCCAGCTTTCTCGGCCACAACCACCCGGGGGTCCGGAAGGCCATCCAGCAGGCGCTGGACATGGGCGTGATCTGCGCCTACGAGACCGAGCACCACAGCCGGGTCGCCGAGACCCTCTGCCGCCTCATCCCCTGCGCCGAGCAGGTCCGCTTCGCGAACTCCGGCTCCGAGGCGACCTTCACGGCCCTCCGGGTGGCCCGGGCCGTGACCGGCCGGCACAAGATCTTGAAGTTCGAAGGCCACTTCCACGGCCTGCACGACGCCGTGGTCTGGAACGCCCACGGGCCGGCCCGGGACACCTTCCCGACCTACCCCTACGTCCCGCCCCAGGTCGAATCCGCCGGCGTCCCGCCCCAACTCGCCGACCTGATCCTCGTGATCCCCTGGAACGACCCGGCCGCCCTCCGCCAGGCCCTCCGGGAGCACGGCGACACCCTGGCGGCGGTCATCTGCGAGCCGGTGAACTACAACTCGGGCTGCATCCTGCCCGCCCCGGGGTTCCTGGCACTCCTCCGGGCGGAGACCGCCCAGCGGGGGATCTGCCTCATCTTCGACGAGGTGCTGAGCGCCTTCCGGATGGCCCCGGGCGGCGCCCAGGCGTACTACCAGGTCACGCCCGACCTCTGCACCCTGGCCAAGGCGGTGGCCAACGGCCTGCCGCTGGCGGTCGTGGCCGGCACGCGGGAGTGCATGAAAGTCCTGAGCCCCCTCGGCCCCGCGGCCCACTCCGGGACCTACTCCGGCCACCTCTTCGCCATCCTCGCCGCCCGGGCCGCCCTCCAGGAGATCACGCAGCCGGGCTTCTACGACCGGATCTCCGCCACCGCCGCCCAGCTCTACGGCGGCCTGACGGCGCTCTTCGCCCGGTACGGCATCCCCGCCCGGGTCCAGGGCCTGGGGGCCCGCTTCGGCATCTACTTCGGCCTGACCCACGAGGTGAAAGCGTACCAGGACGCCGCCCGGATCGACGGCGCCCTCGCCGGCCGCTTCATCCGGGAGTGCTTTCATCGCGGCGTGTACTTCCACAACTACGGGACGATGGCCCTCGGACACCACGGCTTCTCGGCGGCCCACACCTCCGCCGACATCGCCGAGACGCTGACGCGGGTCGAGGACGCGGTGAAGGCGCTGCAGACGAGCTAG
>CAYOTD010000620.1:0-3477 GCA_964406685.1 uncultured Solibacteraceae bacterium
GGAAGCGTGACTGTCTGGCTCCGCCGGGTGGAGGACGCCGACCCAGACGGCGCCTGGGTGGAGGTCGCCGTCGCCGACACGGGACCGGGCATGACAGAGGAGGTGCGCCAGCGAGCGCGCGAGCCCTTCTTTTCGACGCGACCCGGGGCCTTGGGGATCGGCCTGCCCCTGGCGCAGGCGGTGGCGCGGGCCCACGGAGGGATCCTGCAGCTCCGCGGGCCAGATGCCGGCGGTGGCCACGTAGCCGTCTGGTTGCCAGTGGCACCGAGTGCGACAACCGTGAGCGATGCCGCGCAGGGGCATTCGACGAGGCGAGCCAGATGAGCACGATCCTGATCGTGGACGACGAGAACAACCTCCGGCGCCTCCTGCGCGATGCCTTGGAGGCCGACGGCCACGTCATCCTGCAGGCCGGGACGGGCGAGGAAGCGCTGGGTCGATTTCAGGAAACGAGCTGCGACCTCGTCCTGCTGGACATGATTCTTCCCGACGTGAACGGTTTGCAGGTGCTCAAGCGCATGAAGCGTTTGGCAGCCGAGGTCCCCGTCATCATCATGACGGCGTACAGCGAGGTGCGCGGGGCCGTCGAGGCGATGAAGGCGCAGGCGGCGGACTACCTCTGCAAGCCCTTCGACCTGGATGAGCTCAAGCTGGTGGTGCAGCGAACCCTGGAGGCCTTTACCCTGGCGCAGAAATACCGCCGGTTGCAGGAGATCGAGGAGGGACGGCATCAGGCCGCGAAGATCACCGGCGACTCCCGCGCGGCCAACCGCCTGCGCCAGATCATCAAGCAGGTTGCGGCCAGCGAGGCGCAGAGCGTGCTCATCCACGGCGAAAGCGGGACCGGGAAGGAGCTGGTCGCGCGCGGGCTCCATTACGACGGGCTGCGGCGGGAGGGACCCCTCGTCGAGGTCAACTGCGCGGGGATCTCGGAAACGCTGTTCGAGAGCGAGCTGTTCGGACACGAGCGCGGTGCGTTCACGGACGCCAAGACCGCCAAGAAGGGTCTGGTGGAGGTGGCGAACAAGGGAACGCTGTTCCTCGACGAGATCGGGGAGATGGCGCTCTCGCTGCAGGCCAAGTTCCTCCGCTTTCTCGAGGAGCGGCGGTTCCGGCGGGTGGGCGGGACCCACGACATCGCGGTGGACGTCCGCGTGGTGTCCGCCACCAACCGGGACCTGCTGGAGCTCGTGAAGGAGGGCCGGTTCCGCAAGGACCTGTACTACCGGCTGAATCTCATCTACATCAAGCTGCCGCCGCTGCGCGAGCGGCAGGAAGACATCATCCCGCTCACGCGCTACTTCCTCGAGCACGCGAACCGCCTGTTCAAGAAGGAAGTGCGCGGCTTTTCCCCGGAGGCCGACGCGCTCCTGGTCGCCTACCCCTGGCCCGGCAACGTGCGCGAATTGCGGAACGTCGTCGAGCGCATCGTCATCCTGGAAACCGACGAGATCATCCTTCCGGAGCACCTGCCTCCCGAGATCTCGGGACTTCGCCCCGGCGGCGTGCCAGCCACCTTCGACATCGGCAGCTGGTTCCCCCGGCCGCTCCGTGAGGTCGAAGAAGCCTATGTCGAGGCGGTCGTGAAACGCGTCGGTGGGAACAAGACCAAGGCCGCCGAGATCCTCGGCATCACCCGGCAGACCCTTCGAAGCAAGCTCGACTGATCCCGGATCGTTTTGCCCTTCCCCGGCATTTCTTGCCGCGTGTGCCGTCCGTGGCCCGGCCCGATCGGCCGCAGGCCCTGTGCTGCCTGCAGTTACCCCGCCTGCGTAGCCGCCTGTCTGGCATTCGTGTTGCATTCCCACCACCGGAGATCATGCGGCCGTGCGCTCCAGAAGGAGGAATGGACCCGTGCGTTTTCTGGTAGTGGACGACTCGTCTACGATGCGGCGAATCATCCGGAACAGCCTCAAGGCCGTCGGCTTCGACGACACGCTGGAGGCCGAGAACGGGGAGGGCGCGCTCGCCCGCCTTCAAGCCGACAAGGTCGATTTCGTGATCACGGATTGGAACATGCCGGTCATGAACGGCATCGAACTGGTTGCGGCGATGCGCAACGACGCGGCGCTCAAGGGGACGCCGGTGCTGATGGTGACCACCATGGCCGAGAAGGAGAACATTCTGCAGGCCATGCAGGCCGGTGTGACCAACTATGTGGTGAAACCGTTCGACGCTGCCACGCTCAAGAAGAAGATCGATCAGATCTTGGGCGGCTAGGCGGGGGCGATTCCCGTCAATCGCGTGATGACGACACGCCGTGCCGGGCGCGCGGACACTGGTGCCGCAGGCGGCAGACGGCGGGCGAGGGGGGGCATGCAGGTTCTCTTCGATCGGACCAGCCAACTGCTCGGGCAGATGATTCAGGGCACGGCACTCCGGCATCGCATTCTGGCGGCGAACCTCGCGAACGCGGAAACCCCGGGGTTTCAGGCCCAGGACGTGACCTTCTCGAGCGTGCTGAACGAGGCCCGGAGCCGCGGTCCCGCGGCCGCCGCCCCGGCACCGACGATCACGGCGACGGCCGTCACCGACGCCGAGACGACGGTGCGCCGGGACGGCAACACGGTGGATCTGGATCGGCAGATGGTGAAGCTGGCACAGAACACGCAGTGGCACAACGCCATGCTCCAGATCCTGGCGGGGCGCTTCGCGACGATGCGATCGGCCATCCGCGATCGCGGATGAGCCGGAGTGCGGGTCGACGAGCGTTTCCCGCGTGACGCGAAAGTGAGGTGCTCATGGACGGGAATCTGAACGCCTTGGAGATCAGCGCCACCGGCCTCACGGCGCAGCGCACGCGACTGAACGTCGTGGCGGAGAACCTGGCGAACGCCGAGACCACGCGGACGGCCGACGGCGGACCGTACCGGCGCAAGCTGGTGGTGTTCGGCGCGGAAACCGCAAACGCGTTCGGCGCGGCGTTGGACGCGGCGCAGGCGTCGTCGGTCAAGGTCTTCCGCATGGTTCATCAGCCGAGCCACCCGGACGCCAATGCCGAGGGCTACGTCATGCTTCCAAACGTCAACCCGCTCCTGGAGATGGTGGACCTCCTGGCCGCATCGCGGGCCTACGAGGCAAATGTGACCGCCGTTCAGGCAGCCAAGAGCATGGCCAACAAGGCGCTGGAGATCGGGCGGTAGCTCCGGCGCGATGCCCGCAGCTGCGCCGCGGTCCACGCCGGACGGTGAGCGGGCGGACCCCGGGATCTGCCGCTCGATCTATCGGCACGGAGACGTGACGGGATGAGTGATCTGCGCGTGTCAGGGCTGGGCGGACCGCGAACGATCGCCCCATCGGTCCGCGAGGCGACGCCGTCGGAGAGTTTCGGGGCAAGCCTGCGCGAGGCGCTCGGAACGGTCAACCAGCTCCAGCAGGACGCGGACCGGGCCGCGGAGAACTTCAGCCTGGGCCGCACCCAGGATGTGGCCAGCACGCTCGTCACCATCGAGAAAGCCAGTCTCGGGTTCCAACTCG
>CAYOTD010000621.1:0-3470 GCA_964406685.1 uncultured Solibacteraceae bacterium
TTCCACTTCAATGCCCGCGGCCCGCGACTGTTCGGCCACCGCGCGCCGCGACAGGCCGACGAAGTCCGGCGAACGGGGTCCGACGAGTTGTTCGGGGACAACCTTGACCGGCCCGGCTTCCGGCGGTTCCAGGTCGGGAATCGACAACTCGGCCAGGGAGACGTCGTCCCGCTCTTCCTGGTCCTCGACCTTCTCCACGCCGGCCAACTGCTCGGGAATGTCGCGCGGGACCTCCAGGATGCGCAGCGCGGTTTCGGCCACCTTCCGGAAGACGGGCGCGGCCACCACGCCGCCGAACCTCGAAGAGCCGTTGAGGGTGACGGCGATCACCACCGCCGGGTTCGTCACCGGGGCGAAGCCGGCGAAACTGGCGTTGTACCTGTGCGTGTACTTGCCGCTGGCGTGGTCGAAGATCTGGGCCGAGCCCGTCTTTCCGCCGGAGGTATAGCCCTTCAGGCGCGCACCGCCGCCGGTGCCGTGGAGCACCACCTCTTCCGCCATGCGGCGCATGGCAATCGCCGTTTCCGGCTTCACGACCCGGCGTGGCGGGACGACCGGCAGTTCGAGAGGGCCGTGGCCGGGCCGTTCCTGCCGCCGGATCAGGGTGGGAGCAATGTATTGACCGCCATTGGTCAGCACCGAGCAGGCCAGGGCCAGTTGCATGGTCGTCATGCTGACCTCGTGGCCCATTGCCACCGACCCGATCGAGGTCGCTTCCCACTTCTCGGGGCGGCGAATCCGGCCAGCCGACTCGTAGGGAAGGGGTAGACCGGTCTTCGCTCCCACGCCGAAACGGCGGATGTACTCGTGGAACGGCCGCACGCCCAACCGCATTCCGATCTGGATGGCTCCGATGTTGCTCGAATGGGCCAGCACACCCGTCACCGGCAGAACGCCGTAGCCGCGCTTTGCCTCGTGAATCACCCGTCCGTACAGGTTCAACGTGCCGTTGCCGCAGTTGATGGGCATGCCGGGCGTGACGCGGCCGGCGTCGATCGCCGAGGAAACCGTGATGAGCTTGAAGACCGAACCGGGCTCGGTGGGGCTGGAAATGGCCAGGTTGACGCGGCGGGAGAGCTCGGCCCGGGTTGGAGTCTCGTTGGGATCGAAATCCGGATAGTTGGCGATGGCCAGGACCTCGTTGGTGCCGGCCCGGAGGACGACCACACTGCCGGTGGGGCAGTTCTCCGCTTCGGCCGCTTCACGGAGGGCCGATTCGGCGGCGTGCTGGATGTTCTGGTCGATGGTGAGGGTGACGCGGTCGCCGGCCTGGGGAGCGGAGGTGACCTTCGATTCGACACGCCGGCCGCGCACGTCGCGCACCACGCGCTCGACGCCGGGCGAGCCGCTCAGCTCGTCATTCATACCCAGTTCGAGGCCGAAGTTGCCCTGTTCGTCGTCGTTGACCCCGCCGAGCAGGTGGGAGGCCAGGCGCCGGTTGGGATAGATGCGCCGGCTCTCGCGCTGAAACTCGATCCAGTCGACCCGCATGCTCTTGAGGCGTTCCGACTCCTCGGGCGAGATGCGGCGCTTGACACGCAGGAACCCGCTGCGGGCGGGATTGGCGCGGGCCTCCTCGATGCCGGCGCGGAGCCGGGCGGGGTCGAGATTCAGCACGCTGGCCAGGATGCTGGCCGCCATCGGGATGTCGGGCACCAGCGACGGGTTCACCACCACCGTGTCGGCGGGGAGGCTGACGGCCAGCGGCCGTCCGGCGCGGTCCAGCAGGGCGCCGCGGGCCGGCTTGATCTGGTTGACGCGAACCTGCTGGTTGTCGGCCAGTCTGCGATAGTAGTCGTGATTGACGATCTGGAGTTGAACCAGGCGGCCGGCGATGACCAGCGCCCAGATCACCGCGAACCGGGCCACGATCCGCAACCGTTTCTCGGTGCGGAGGCGGTCGTGCGGCCGCGTTTCCCGCACCAAACCGGCGATGACACGGAAAGGGCGGCGAGTTGTGACGGGAGAGATCTCCTGCGCCGGGCCGGGTAGGGAACTGATCTCTGTGGGATCCTGCATGTCAGGCCTCGCCTCGGCCCCGGAAGCCGGTCCACGCCGCCGTCAGCGGGCGCCGGCGTTCAGCACCGACCTCGAATCGACGTAGATCTCGTCCCGCGGCGCGGGAACCTCGAACTCGCGCTGCCGCGCGTGCTCCAGCAGCCGTTCCGTGCTGGTGAGGGAGGCTTCCTCCACCTCCAGCGCGTCGCGTTGCTCGGAGAGCATTCTGTGCTCCTGCTTGAGGGCCTCGATCTGGTAGTTCGCCATCAGGCCGTAGGCGTGCGGCAGCAGCAGGCACACCAGCACCACGGCGACCCCGAAGGAACTGCCGATGAACTTGACCACGCTCCAGCGCGCCCGCGGGTCGGCCTGGCGAACCACGCGCGAGTTGTCGATCGACTTGACGAACAGAAAGAGGTTCTCATTCGGAATCGGCCGAAGACGCCGCCGGTCGATTCCGTCCTCCGCTGCTCCCCTGCCGTGATGTACCGTTACCGGCATCCCGAAAGCCGTAGCCATCGTTAGTCTCACTCTCCCCTTGTCAGACCCGTTCCAACGCCCGCAACCGGGCGCTGCGCGCGGCCGGATTCCCGGCCACTTCCTCGCGGGACGGCCTGACCACGTGGCGGGTCAGAATGCGCGCGCGTCCCTCCCGCGCCAAGCTTTGAAAGGCGCGCTTCACTTTGCCGTCTTCCAGCGACATGAAGGAGATCACCACCAGCCGCCCGCCCGCTCGCAACAGGCCGGGCGCCTGCTCCAGAAGCGCGTCCAACTCTTCCTGTTCCTCGTTGACCGCCAGCCGCAGCGCCATGAAGGTCTGCGTGGCGGGATGCAAGCGCCCGGTTCGCCTCACGACCGATTCGACCACCTGTGCAAGGTGGGCAGTGGATCGGATCGGCCGTGAGCGAACGATTGCCCTGGCTATCTGTCGCCCCCTCCTTTCCTGGCCGTACCGGTACAGAATGTCGGCCAACGTCTTTTCGGCTGAAAAATTGACAATGTCCGCCGCGGTCTCCGGCTGGCTGCGCGACATGCGCATGTCCAGCGGTCCGTCGGCGGAAAAAGAGAATCCGCGTCCGGCGTCGGTCAACTGGTAGCGGCTCACGCCCAGGTCGGCCAGCAGGCCGTCGGCCGGTGGAATCCGCAACTCCGCGAGCGACTGGCTCAAGCGGGAAAAAGCCGTCTCCACAAAGCGAATCCGGTCGGCCAGCGAAAGGGTCGCCTGGCGCGCCAGCTCGATCGATTCCGGGTCCCGGTCGCAGCCGATCACCTGCCCGGTTTGCAGCCGGGCCGCGATCAGCGCCGTGTGCCCGCCCAGACCGAGAGTGGCGTCGATGTACACACCATCCGGGCGCACCTGAAGCGCCTGGATCGCTTCGGCGGCCATTACCGGCGTGTGCATGAATCATTTGACTTTCATTCGCTTCAGGAACTTCTTGTCGTCCGGCTGCGGCTGATCGGCTTCGCTCAGC
>CAYOTD010000622.1:0-3468 GCA_964406685.1 uncultured Solibacteraceae bacterium
CTGGCGGACAAACTGGTGGCGGTCCACACCATGGTGGACATGCCCGAGTGGTGCGCCGATGTCGGCAAAAAGTGGGACGCGAAGGGGTTTGTCGAGGCCTGCCGGCAGTCCCATGTACAAGTCATCGAGCTGAAGACCAAGAACGCTATGGGCGATGCGGCCTTCCCCTTCCAGGGCCGGCCCTGCCGGGGTGACTGGACCACGGAAACACGCGAGCTGGCGCGGCGCGCGGGCATTCCCTTCCTCGCCTACTACAATGTCGGCCTGGACAACTGGATGGCCCGGCAGCGGCCGGAATGGCGCTGCGTGGATGCGACCGGCAAAGAGAAGATCGCCTTCGGGGCCTACAACTGGATGTGCCTGCGCTCCCCCTGGCGCGACGTGGTGCTGGCCGAGGTCCGCCAGGTGGCCGAAGCGATCCGGCCGGAGGGGTTCTGGTTCGACCTGCTGGGCATGCCCAACGCCTACAGTGTCGGATCGTTCGACCCCGGCCAAGCCTGCTTCTGCCCGCACTGCCGCGAGGCCTACCGCAAGGCGTTCGGCGGGGACCAACCCCTCACTTCCCAGGATCCGGAGGTCCGCCTGCGCGCCAACCGCTTCGGCCACCGGGCGCGCATCGCCATGCTGCGCGACGCGGTGAACCTGCTGCGCTCGATCGATCCGAAGATGGTTCTGGGCTACAACGGCGCCGGCTATCGCGACCTGCTGACCGGCACGCCCGCCGAAATCCAGGACGTGGTGGGCCTGCACTCGACCGAAGCCAAGCCGCACCGCCTGATCAGCTACACCGCCAAAATAATGTGGTCCATGGGGAAGCCCTACCAGGTGCATTCCTACGGTGGGTTCATGCGCATGCAGCCGGGCTCGGCCGTGGGAACCTGGTCGGCCTGGAACCTGATCCCGTCGTCTTTCATGGAGATCAGCGCGGCGGTGGCCACCGCGCACGCGGGCCGCATCTCGGTGGGCGTCAACCCGTTGGCGGACGGCACTTTCTATCCCGGCGAGTTCCGCAACCTGGCGCCCACCTTCCAGGCCGTGCGCGAGCGCGCCTCCTGGCTGGTGGGACTGAAGAGCGTGCCGAATGTGGCCGTCGTGTACGACCCGCATTCGGAGCTGACCCTGCTCCCGCTGCCCGGCCAGGGCGGCCTGCGCGTGCAAGATGAATCGACCGGGCTGCACAACGCGCTGGCCGACAGCGGGATGCATTTCGACGTGGTCGACGCCGGCCGGCTGAAGCCCGCGCAGTACCGGGCGGTGCTGATCGGGGACGCGGTTTCGCCCACACCGGCCTTGTCGGAGGCGGTGCGCGCGTACGTGGCCGGGGGAGGGCTGCTGATCGCCACCCATGAGACTTCGCTGCGCGACCGCCAGGGCCGCAGGCGGGAGAACTTCGAATGGGCGGACCTGCTGGGGGTCCGCTTCACCGGCGTGTCTCCGTTCAAGGAAGCGAACTACTGCTGGCTGAGCGAGGAGTTGCGCGGCGACGCTCCCGCGTATCCTCTTCTATTCCTGACCGAGGTCCTGGAGGTCCAGTGCACCTCGGCCACCCCGCTCGCCGAGTTGGTCTATCCCGAGGGCCACCGCACTCTCAGCCGCTTCATGGACGGCGAGACGCCTTACACGCACTTCAAGACCTTCACCGGGAAGCCGCTGGTGACGCTGAACCGCGTGGGCAAGGGGAGCGTACTTTACATCGCCGCACCCATCGGGCGCGAGATCCTGACGCGGGAAGACCCCTGGCTCAAGCGGCTGGTGGCCTTCGCTCTACGCCGGTACGCCGCCGGGTTGGCGGTGTCGGTTCGCGCTCCCGCAGGAATACAGGTTGTCTTCGGACACAAGGACGGCCGCCGCACGCACGTGATTTCGCTGGTAAACCTCTATGGCGGATTGGCGGGAGGCGGGGACGCCTCGGTGCAGCCGCGGGTGGGTCCGGTCAAGCTGTCGATCCCGTTGGGAGTGTTCTCAGCGCCTCCCCGGTCGGTGGAATCGATTGATGCGGACGGTATACAGTGGAAGGTCGATTCCGGCGGGCTGCAAGTCGAGATCGCGGCCATCGGCCACCACGCCCTGCTGAGGATCACGTAGTCGGGAGCGGAGGCAACCCGTGGATACAGTTCGCATTGCAGTGGTGGGCTGCGGCAACTACGGAATCTGTCACCTGGAGGCCCTGGCCTCCATTTCGGGCATTGAGGTTGCCGCCGTGTTCGACGCGGACCGGGCGCGCGCCGAAGCGGCGGCGGCGCGCTTCGCAATCCCACGGGTTTGCGGCAGCCTGGAAGAGATCTGCGGTCTGGACGAGATTCAGGCCGTCGATGTGGTGACCACCGAGAACGCGCACCTCGCACCGGTCCTCGCCGCCATCGCTCAAGGCCGGCACGTGTTCGTGGAGAAGCCGCTCGCCATGGATGTGGGCGAGTGCGCGCGCATGATCGAGGCCGGACGCGCGGCGGACCGTATCCTCATGGTCGGCCACCTGCTGCGCTTCGAGACCAAGTACGCGCAGGTGAAACGCGAGCTGGATTCCGGACGCCTGGGCGAGGTCGTTTCGATGCACGCGCGGCGCAACCGGCCCAAGTCCCTGCTGCCGGTTTACGGCCGCACACACCCGGCCATGGAGAACAGCGTCCACGATATCGACCTGATGCTGTGGTACACGGGCCGCGCGGTGGAGCGCGTGCGCGGCTACGGGCGCAAGGCCACCGGCGGGCGTCACGACGACACCTTCTGGGGCGTGATCGAGTTCGCCGGCGGCGCCATCGGCGTCGTCGAGACCATCTGGCTGTTGCCGGAGACGGCCGGCGTCTTTTGCGACGACGGCTTCCAGCTCATCGGCACGCGCGGCGTCGCCAACCTGGAGCTTTTCCCCGGCCCGCTCTCGTTCTGGCGCGAGGACGGCTACCAGGTGCCGGATGTTTCCTACGGCAGCATCCTGCGCGACGAGCTGATCCACTTCCGCGATTGCGTCCGCGCGGGCCGCCACCCGGAGATCATCACCGCCACCGACGCCATGCGCGCGGTGCGCGTCGCTCTGGCATTGATCGAATCCGCCCGCCTCGAGCGGGACGTCGAGATCGGAACCTGGGAGTGAGATGAGGCTCACCGATCACGTCTACCTGGTGGGGGGCGGCGGGCTGGCCTTCGGGCTGTCCGACGAGCTGGACAGCCACGTGTACGTCATCGACGGCGGCAATGAGTTGGCGCTGATCGACGCCGGCGCGGGCCGGGGAATCGATGCCATCGTCGAGCACATGCGCGCCGGCGGTCTCGCCCCCCAGCGGCTTCGCTATCTTCTGCTGACCCACGCCCACGCCGACCACGCCGGCGGCGCGGCCGAAGTGCGCGAACGGTTCGGCGTCGACGTGCTGGCCTCCGCCGCGGCCGGCGCGTATCTGTCGGCGGGCGACGAGGAGCGCATCAGCCTGGCGCAGGCCAAACGCGGCGGCTACTACCCGCCCAGCTACCGGTTCC
>CAYOTD010000623.1:0-3464 GCA_964406685.1 uncultured Solibacteraceae bacterium
GTCACAGGATGCGCGAAAGGCAGTTCCAGTTCTCATTGAAATCCTTGATTTGTCTGTTAACGCTGATTTCGGGCGTGGCGCTCTGGGGGCAGCAAACGCGCGGCGTGGTCTTGGGCCGCGTTACGGATCCCTCCGGCGCGACGGTGCCGGAGGCAAACGTCACTCTGGCGAACGAGAAGACGGGAATCTCCTCGGCGGCGGCCACCAGCGCCCAGGGCGAGTACACGTTCACCAGTGTCGAGCCGGGGTCCTACAGAGTCACGGTCGCCAGGAAGGGCTTCGAGACCTCCGTCGTGCGGGAGATCCTGGTCTTCGTCGCGCAGACGGTCCGGGTGGACGTGGCGCTGAAGGTGGGAGACCTGGCCAGCCGGGTGGAAGTGCAGGCGGCTATCCCGGTGGTGCAGTCGGAAACCTCCTCGGTGGGAAATGTCGTGGACAGTCCGCAAATCGCGGCCATGCCGCTGAACGGCCGGGCCGACATGCTGGCTTTGCTGACGCTGGCGCCGGGAGTGCAGCGAGGAGCCATCAATCCTCTGATCGCAGGCAACGACTGGACTGGCGGGACGAACTTCACCTTCGATGGCATCAGCAACAACGACGTGCTGGGCGAACGCGCTCTCACGACCATACCCTCACTCGATTCGGTCGCGGAGTTTAGGGTGATCGCCAACACTGCTCCGGCCGAGTACGGCAAAGGAGGGTCTCAGGTGCTGATGGTGTCCAAGTCCGGATCCAACGACCTGCACGGAAGCGTCTTGTGGTACAACAGGGTCCGCGCCACGGCCGCCACGAACTTTTTCGCTACCGGGCAGCCAAAAGCGCAGTTCATCCGCAACGAGTACGGCGGCTCGCTCGGAGGCCCTATCGTAAGGAACAAGACCTTCTTCTTTGGCAGTTTCGAGGGGCTCCGGCGCACCTCGTTGACGACCAAGACGGCTTCCATGCCAACCGCCGCTTTGAAGCGGGGAGACTTCAGCAATCTTGCGGCGATCAAGGATCCATGGGCCGGCGGCACGCCGTTCCCCAGCAACCAGATCCCATCCAGCCGGATCAGTCCGGTGGCGACGGAACTGATGAAGTTCTACGCGGACCCGAACGGGCCGGGCGTGGGCGCGGCGGGTCTGGGCGTCAACTACACGACTCAGGTTCCCACGGTGGAGCCGAACGACCGCTATTCCATGCGAGTCGATCACAACATCTCGTCCAGCGACAGAATCAGCGGGCGGTATTTCGACGTCGCCAACGGGCCCTATCAGAATGCCTCGGGTGGGGTGGGCTTGTTCGGCGCATGGGGTGGCTATGGAAACAAGTCCCGCAGCGCCATGGTATCCCACACTCGCACACTGTCGCCGGCGATGGTGAATGAGGCCCGGTTCGGATACCAATGGAACCGGGTCTTCCGGACTCCGCAGAACTACGGCTACGATCCGAGCAAGATCATCTCGGGTCTGATCGCTCCGTACCCCGGTCTGGGAGGCGTGCCGACTGTCTCGATCACCGGCTTCCAGAGTTTGAAGGACCAGCCGGGCAGCGGCGGCGACCACGGCAGCCACGAGTTCTTCGACACGCTCACATGGACGCGCGGCCGGCATACCCTCAAGGCGGGCCTGGAATGGCAACGGGTCCGAGGTTCCAACATCTCCAACGCGGATCCATCGCGCGGCAGTTTCAGCATCGATGGGCGTTACACAGGCCAAGCCTTCGCGGATTTCCTGCTGGGTGGCCTGACCTCAAGCTCTCGCGGCAACAAGAACTCGGAACGTTGGCCCGTGAATCAGCGCTGGGGAGCCTTCTTCCAGGATGACTGGAACATCAACAACAAGATCACGCTGAACGCCGGTCTGCGCTATGAATACGCCGGGTTGTTCGTAAACCAGAAGAGAGATCTCTCCAACTTCGACTTGGCCACGCGTAAGATCGTGCTATTTGACGGCACACCCGATTCGCGGTTGATGGCGGCCCTTCCCGTGGTGGCGGCCGAATCCCTGGGGATACCGGCCGGGCGTTACATGGACCGGGATTTCACGAACTTCGCGCCGCGCATCGGGTTCGCGTACCGCCCGCTGGGCACTGCGCGGTTCGTCGTGAGGGCCAGCTACGGCATGTTCTATGACCCCGCCTCCGCCAACACGTGGGGATACAGTCTCATGCAGAACCCGCCGTTCCTGGTCACCGAGACCTTCGAGCCCGGGGCTGGTTCCGTCCCCACTCTTACTTGGGCCAACCCGTTTCCGGGCGCGGGCACGATCCCCACCAATCCCGGCTTCGTCGCGGTGGCGAAGAGCTTCCAGACTGCGTATTCGCAGCAATGGAATCTCACTCTGGAACACGAGGTGCTCAAGAACACCGCCGTGCGGGCCACCTATCTGGCGAATCTGGGGATTCATCTGCCCACGAATACTCCGTGGAACGATCCGCCTTCGCTTGCCCCCGGGGCGCTCCAGCCACGGAGACCGATCCAACCATTCGGAACCATCACCGGCACCGTATCGGACAGGAACACTGCCACGCACCAGCTTCAATTCGGCGTGACGCGCCGCTACAGCTCCGGGCTGTCTTTCGGGTTCGAGTACATGTTCACCCGCTCCCTGGGCCCGCATGTCTATGGCGCCTTGCCGACGGACTACAACAACGTGAGGCTGGACCGCGGCAACCTGGAGAACATCCGGCGCCACTACACCTCGATGAACTACATCTACGATCTGCCCTTCGGCAGAGGAAAGCGATTCCTGTCAGCGTTGCAGGGACCTGCTCAGAAGCTGATCGGAGGCTGGCAGATCGCAGGGATCTCCTACCTGATGACCGGCACGCCATTCTCGGTCTCCTTCACCAGCACCACCCTCGGCTGGACCGCCAGCCGGGCGGACGTGATCGCTGGCGCGGCATTGTATCCGGCCGAGAAGACGCTCACGCAATGGTTCAACCCGTCGGCGTTCAAGGTCCCGCAAGCCTTCACTTACGGAAACTCAGCTCGCAATATGCTGTTTGGGCCGGGCGCCGTGTACTGGGATGCCTCGGTGTTCAAACATACGAAACTGACGGAGAAACTGAACCTGCAATTCCGGGGCGAGTTCTTCAACATTCTGAACCATCCGAACTTCGGGAACCCGGCGTCGAACATCAGCACCACCACCACGGTCGGCCGGATCACGTCGGCGACAGATCCGCGCAACATCCAGTTCGGGTTGCGGCTCGAATTCTGATGGACACCGGAGCTGGCAGGAAGAACCGGGGCCCGGGGCGGCGGCGGTTCTTCCAGGCGGCCGCCGCCGCGTTGGGAAGCGCTCCGGCGTTTCGATCGGGTGCCGCCGAAGCGCGGCAGTCCATACCAGCGCCGCAGACGCTGCCGGGCTGGGCGTCCGCGCCGAAGACGATCCTTTTCACCGATTTGCGCTACATTCGAGCCGGTACCTGCGGATTCCGGGGGATGCCGATCAGCGTTCCGAACTGATGTCGATCACCGT
>CAYOTD010000624.1:0-3461 GCA_964406685.1 uncultured Solibacteraceae bacterium
CATCGACTGCCACTGGAACTACGGCGTGCAGGCGGCGGTGGAGATGGCGCGCGCCATGGAGAAGCACAAGCTGCTGTGGCTGGAAGACCCGGTGCCGCCGGAGAACATCCGCGCCATCGGCGAGGTGCAACGCAACACCGCCACGCCCATCTCCACCGGCGAGAACCACTACTTCCGCCTCGACTTCGAGCGGCTGATCGTGGAGGCGGGCCTGCGCGTGCTCGCTCCCGACGTGCTGAAGATCGGGCTGTGGGAAGGCCGCAAGGTGGCCGACATGGCCGACCTGCACTACGTCAACCTGACGCTGCACAACATCGCCGGTCCGCTGGGCACGATGGCGGGCGTGCACCTTTCGGCGGCCATCCCCAACCTGCTCGCGCTGGAATGGCACGGCGCCAGCGTTCCCTTCTTCGACGAACTGGTGAAGGGCGCGCAGGGCCCGATGATTCGCGACGGCAAGATTCGCGTGCCCGACGCTCCAGGACTGGGAATCGATCTGGACGAAGACGCCGCCTACCGCTATCGCAAGCCGGGCGAGCCTTTCTTCGAGTAATAGCGGATCGCGACCAGGCCCGCGCACAAGGCTGCGGCCATCGCCGCCAGGCCGTTGCCGCGGAAGAACGGCTCGGGCTGGCGGAGCAGGATCACACCGGCCTCGCCCGCCAGCACCCAAAACAGCGCCACCGCGTAGCCGATCAGATCGTCCGCGCAAACGTCCACGATCAGCTTCAGCAGCGCACAGACCGCCAGCAGGGCCAGGACCAGGTACAGACCCTGCGGAATCGTCTGCGCGCGGCTCACGGCCACCAGCGCGGTCAAGACCAGGACGGCGATAATCCGGTGGCGCCGGTCGAAGTAGCGGCCCAGGGCGTAAACCGAGGTGCCGATCCCGGCCAGACAAAGAATGGCCAGCAGAAACGCGCGGCTCAAGACCGAGAAGCCGGGCAGCAGGGCATTCACTCCCGGAAACGAGACGATGGGGAGCGCGATCCTGGGGCCCGGAACGAGGTCCGACAGTCCGCTCAGCAGCCGCCCGGAACCCCAGAGCAGGAGCGCGACCGCGACTGCGCGCGCGAGTGAGGGCACCGGTAGCGGCCGCAATCCCGAGGCGAGCTGCCGGAACACGTCCAACCCCAACATGCAGACGAACAGTGCCGCGCCCAGCAGCAAGGCCACCGTCAGGCGGCCGAGCACGGCCTGAACCGCGTAGTCCGCCAGCGGCGCCGCGGTGGAGTAGGACGACCAGAAGACCGGCCAGTCGTTCCCCGCCGATAGGAGGGAAACCGCCACGCCGGCCAGCGCCACGACCAGGTAGGCGCGCCAATGGTAGACGTGCCGGCCGAGGCGCCGGAGCACGACGACCAAGAGGAACAGACCGACCGCACCCATCAGGCCGGGCAACAGGAAGCCGAGCAGCCGCGGCCGGCCGAAGTCGCGCAGCCACTGCTCGGGGAGCTTCAGGAAGCGGCGGAAGCCGGACGGCTCGTCGCCGACGATCTCCACCGACACGCGCGCGCGGGCCTCGCCCACGGCGAAGGCGGGGTCCTCCCAGACGAAGGTGTGATCGGAGCGGTTGTCGCGCTTCTCTTCGTTGGCTTCCACCAGCCGGAGGCGTTCGACTTCGGTGTTGTGCCAGCCGCGCAGGTAGGCGGCCGCGCGGGCGCGGGCCTCGTTGACGGAGAGGCGCGAGCCGGGCGCTTTCTCATCGAGCAGGCGATCGACCCGGGCGATGCTCCGGTCCTGCCGCACCCAGACGCGCCATTCCTCCTTCTGGAGCGGCTTGAAGTAGCGCGTGCGCCAAACCCCGGTGATGGTGCGCTCGCCGATGGTCCGCTCGGCCGCCTGGGGACCGGCGATCCGGCGCAGGTATTCGAACTCCTCGAGGCGCAGGTTCGGCACGAACTCGGTGACGGCGCGCCACCCGGCGGGGTCCGGACCGCGGGCGCGCAGGGCACCCCCAGCCAGTTGCGCGGCGCGATCGCGGGTGAGGTTGAGCTTGATGAATGCGCCGTATTCGCGCGGATGCACCAGCAGCGCGGCTACCGCCGCCACGGCCGCCACGAGATACAACCAGCGCGCGGCGAGGCGCGGGGCGGCGGGCGCCTGCTCGACCGGCGCCTCCACCGCTTCCGGTGCGGGCTCGGGCGCGGGGGGCTCGGCCGCCGGTTCTTCCAGTTCCACGAAGCCGCCGCGGCGGCGGTCGAGGATCAGCGAGATCAGGACCGGCACCAGGACCGCGCCGCCCACCACCACTCCGCTCAGGCGGAAGTAGAGACTGTCGGAGCGCAGCAGGTACGACCCGATCAGCACCGCGTCCACCGTGTAGTGCCAGATGAGCGTCGAAGCGACGCCGTAGCGCAACATGAGGAAACCCGCCGCCACGCCGATGACGCCCACCTCGATGCCGCGGATGTAGCCCGGCTGCTGGGGATAGTTGGCATGAAGAAAACCCCAGACGAAGGCCGGGATCAGAACCGCAACCCAGGTAAGCCGCAGCCAGCGCTTCAGCAGCGGAACGGCGAACAGGCGGAACCAGAACTCCTCCGAAGTGGCGGCCAGCAGCGAGATCGTGAGCGGGTAGATCCACGGCAGGCTGGTGGAAAGCAGGTCGGAATACTCGACGTCCTGCGGCGACCAGACGCCGAAGCGGCGGCCGATCAGGTAGAAGGCGACCACGTAAGCGATGTGCGCGGCGGCGAAGGCGTAACCCACCACGGTGGCACGGAAGAACTCGCGCGATTGCAGCCCGCGCACCGTGGGCAGGTTCCTCAGCGAGAGCCCCGCGGGGCGCACGGCGCGATAGAGTGGCTCGCCCGCCGCGGCCGCCAGGATGATGTAGAAGAAGACGCCCACGCCCGCGCCGATAGCGAACAGAATGCCGATGCCGAGCGCTTCCTCGTAGCGGGCGCTGGTGGGCAGGCGGTCGAGGAAGAAGGGGAGATTGTTCCCCTGGCTCACCATCATGAGCACGCCCACCACGCCCGAAATCAGCAGCAGCGGCCGCCAGGGCACCTGCTTTTTCCGCACCGAGTAGATCAGGACGCCAACGGCCGCCAGAATCAGGGGCACGTAGAACGCCTGGGCGATCTCGGAATAGAGTTCGTTCTTTGACCGCAGCCTGGTGAAGTCGCGCTGCCACTGCTCGGGCACGTGCAGGGACTCCTGGTAACGGCCCACGCGGTCTCCCTGGATGACTACTGTGCGGCGGATGCGGCCGTCCTTGACGCGGAAGCCATCCTGCTCCCAGGTGAAGACGTGGTCGTGGCGGTTGGGGCGCTCCTGCAAGCGCGCTTCGACCAGTTGCTGCGGCGCGCGTTTCTGCCGCGCCAGAAACGCCTCGGCCAGGGCACGGGCGGCTTCGCCGGCCAGCCGCGCGCCGGGGGCGGTTTCAGCGACCACGTGCTCGAAGCCGATCAGCCGGCCGTCGGGGCGGAGCCAGACGCGCATCTCCTCCTTGTCCG
>CAYOTD010000625.1:0-3066 GCA_964406685.1 uncultured Solibacteraceae bacterium
AGCGCGGCCAGCTCCCCGCCGTTGAGCAGCGGGAAAAAGGCCTTCGTCCCGTGGGCCATCCAGTAGGCAACCGCCATCTGGCCCGAGCACAGGAAAGCCGCCCAGCGCGTGAACAGCCCGAGCAGCACCAGCAGGCCGCCGAAGAACTCGATGGCCCCGGCGGCGTATACGATGAACGCCGAGGCGCCGGCGGGCATGGCCGCGGGGAAGCTGAACAGCTTCTGCGACCCGTGCCAGAGGAACAGGAATCCCGTCATGATGCGCATCAGGGCGAAGATCTCGCCGCCGAAGCGGTTCAGGAAAAATTGCATGGGACAACCCCCTTGCGGACGGTCTTGCATTCTGCCAGTATGGACGGCCCTTCCGACCGCCGGGATTCCGGAATTCCGTTACTCCCGCGGGAGCGCGGACGGCCCCGTCTGCACGATGGAGCGCGAATCGGTGATGGGCGAATCGAGGGATGCGATCCGGCAACCATTGATCACTGAGCCTCATCGACGTTTGTCGCAGTTCCACGACCTTCTATCGCCTGTTCGGTCACCCGTCCCTCCCGGACTTCCAGCCAGATTGTTTTCGCGGGATCCAAGCGCAGCTTCCCGGGATAAGCGGCTTTGGAACTTTCGGCGCCGGATGTTTCGGAATAAGCCCCCGCTGAATCCCGCCGAATCTCCCGCTCCCGAAACGCCTGGATCGTCAGGTCCCGGTAGAGCACCCGAAACATCCACGCACCGTCGAAGGATTCGAGATCGACGCCGCCGATGACGAACACCGCCCCGGGCGTCACCGCGAGGTGCGCCCGCGCCAAGTACTCACAGACAATCCTCACAGCGTAAGCACGGTGAACGAGATGGTTTGTGCCCGGTGTGTACGGATCCTCCAATCCCCGGCCATCCTTCTCGCGGAAGTAAGCGACTGCCGTGATGACGTTGACGGCCAGGACAGCGGCGACCACGATTCGGACGGCCTGAGGTCTCCATTGCAGGCGGCTTGCTATCCGCCGGGCCACCTCCAGCAGGAACAGGATCAAGGCAGGAAGGGAGTAGATCAGAAAATACCGGTAACGGTGGTCGACCAGGAAGAGCACGGGCAAGAGGGCCAGGGCGTACCACCCCGCCAGAAAGGCGCAGCGGCGCCAGCAACCCCGCCGGTCCTCCGCCCGGCCCCACCCCGCGAGGCCGGACAACAGGAGGCCGGCCACGACCAACCCCGAGGCGCCGGCCACCCCCAGGTCACGGAAGGGCGATATGGCTTCGAGGCTCCACTGGGCGTACCGGGCCGCGTTCTTCAGCAGGTGCAGCCCGAACAACTTGACCTGGTAAGGATGCCCCTCCGGCAGGGCCAGCGGGGAGAGGCAGAGCGAACGGACCACGCCGTACACCGCCAGAACGGCGAAGTGCGGTCCCAACCGGCGCAGGGCGGACGGCAACGTCCTCGCGGGGAAGGCCTCATCCAGCAACCCGCCCAGCAGGAGGATGAGGGGGAAGAGCGCCAGGGATTCCTTGCAAAGCAGTCCCAACAGGAACAAGGCGGCAGACGGGACGGAACGCCCTTGAAGGAACAGCAGGAACGCCGCCAGAAAGAAGGCGAATCCGGCCAAGTCGAACAGGCCCGACATCCAGAGCACCGTGTCGAGATGGATTGGGACAGCCGACGCGAACAGGATCATCGCCGCCCACGCGGCGAGGCAGCCGTACCCCATGCGCCGGGTCAAGCTCCCGAGGAGGGCGGCGTTCAGGACGAGCAATCCCAGTTCGGCGAGGTGAACCGGCCATGCCGCCAGCCCGGAGAGCCCGTGGATCGCCAGGAAGAAGACCATCCCCAGAGGCCGGTAGTACACCTTACCGGCGGGATCGAACTCCTCCCGCAGGTTGGCCAAGGCGCTCCGGTGCTCCAGGGCGCTGAGGTTGCACCAGTCGTCCTGGACAAACGGGTAATACAGCGCCGGCCAGTAGATCGCCAGTACCACCAGTGCGGTGACCGCCAGGGCGGCCCAGTGGCGCAGCGTTTCCTCCCGAAATCGTGGGGGATTCATGTTCGGCATTGTACACCCTTTAGAAGCGTCCGCCGATCAGACGCTTTGGAGCGCGAATGGGGACGTCCGCACTCCGGCGGATTCCAAAGCGGCGCTCACCGCGCCGCACTCCAAAATTGAACTTGCGGACGGGGACGTCCGCGCTCCAGCCTCTGCGGGCTCTGCGCCTATGCGTGTAATTGATTGTTTCGATTACGATTACGAGCACGATTACGATCGACGAGCACGATCGGCTGGTGCACCATGGTCCATAGTCTATCGTCCATGGTCGGATCGGTCGTCGATTACGAGCACGATTACGAGCACGAGCACGACGCTAGGCCGATTCACCCATTCACCGATTCACCCATTCACCCATTCACCCTCATTTCGCCATTGCATTTCCCCCGCGATGCCGGTAAAAAGGAATTGAATCCGACAGGGTGAAATCGGCCGGTTGAAACCGGAGGTGGGGTGGCGGGATTCCTCGAGTTCGTCAACGTCTCCAAGCGCTTCGGCAGCATCCGCGCCGTGGAGCAGGTTTCCTTCTCCCTCAACAAGGGCGAGTTTTACTCCCTGCTGGGCCCCAGCGGCTGCGGCAAGACAACGCTCCTGCGCATCGTCGCCGGCTTCGAGAATCCCGACGCCGGCCGCGTCCTCCTCGACGGCCGGGACATTACCGAACTGCCCCCCAACCACCGCAAGGTCAACACCATCTTCCAGAACTATGCCCTCTTCCCGCACCTGAGCGTGCGCGACAACATCGCATTCGGCCTGCGCGTGGCCAAGCGCCCCCGGGCCGAGGTCGACGAGGAAGTGGACAAGATGCTGGCCCTGATCCAGATGGAGGACCAGGCCGCCAAGCGGCCCGACCAGATCCGGGAAACGGCCCAAGCGATGTTCCTGGCCGAGAATTGGAGCAGCGGCGAGGATTAGACAGTAGGCTGGAACAAGTCCGCGCCGTTCCGGCAGGAATTGGTGCGGTTCGCCGGCGGGTTCTGTTGCCGGAACGGCGCGGACTTGTTCAGGCCCACCTGGCGCGGTCCCTCATTTAA
>CAYOTD010000625.1:3088-3459 GCA_964406685.1 uncultured Solibacteraceae bacterium
CCTGGAGACACCATGACAAGATCGACGCTCCGATTGGCTGTGACGTTTGGCATTCTGTGGCTGTCAGCAGCGTACGCGGCGGACACGCCGTCGCCGAAACCGGCGGCGGTCCCGCGCGCGATCGTCTTGCCTGATTACTGCAACACTCCCGACGCGATGGCCGTGCTGCCCGACGGGTCGATCGTCCTGTCGGTGCCGAATTTCACGGACCCGACGTCGCCCGGCGTGCTGATGAAGATCGCGCCCGACGATGCGGTCTCGCTGTTCTGCAAGCTGCCGCCGCACCCGCAGACCGGCCGAGTGTTTCCCATGGGCGTCCGCCAGGCGCCGTCGGGGGAAAACGCGCAGCCCTGGCGCTTCATCATCGTGAA
>CAYOTD010000626.1:0-3455 GCA_964406685.1 uncultured Solibacteraceae bacterium
CTGCCCCGCGCTTTCCTGATCAACAAGCTGGACCGCGAACGGGCCAGTTTCGAGCGGACCCTGGAAAACGTCCAGTCCGTGTTCGGCCGCACGGCGGTGCCGGTTCAGTTGCCCATCGGAGGAGAGCGCGACTTCTCGGGTGTCGTGGACCTGATCCGGATGAGGGCCTACGGCTACACCGCCGACGGCGACGGCAAGGGCAAGGAGGGCGACATCCCGGCGGGAATGGCGGAGGCCGCCCAGAAAGCCCACGAGGCGCTGGTGGAGATGGTGGCCGAGGGCAACGACGCCCTGATGGAGGAGTTCTTCGACCAGGGCACCCTCTCCCCCGAGCACATGCTGGAGGGCCTGAAGCAGGCCGTACGCGAGCGCCGGCTGTTCCCCGTGTTGTGCGGCTCGGGGCTGCGCAACATCGGCACCGACCTGGTGCTGGGATTCATCCTGGATTACTTTCCCACCCCCACCGAGCGCGCGCCTCTGGCGGCGACGGTCAACGGCCAGGAGATCACCCGGTCCGTCAGCGACACCGAGCCCCTGGCGGTCTTCGTCTTCAAAACCGTTGCCGACCCCTTCGCCGGCCGGCTGTCGTACTTCAAGGTTTGCTCCGGTGTGCTGAAAAACGACCACAACCTCGTCAATAACCGCACGGGTGCAAACGAGCGGCTGTCCCACATCGGCTGCCTGCTGGGCAAGACCATCCAGCCGGTGACCGAGATCCACGCCGGCGACATCGGCGCGGTGGCCAAGCTCAAGGAGACCCTCACCGACGACACCCTCAGCGAGAAGAACGCCCCCATAGCTTACCCGGCCGTCAAGCTTCCCGAGCCCTCCATCGCCTATGCCATCCAGGCCAGCTCGCGCCAGGACGAGGACCGCATGGGCAACGCCGTGCAGAAGATCCTGGAAGAGGACCAGTCCCTGCGCTTCTACCGCGACCCCCAGACCAAGGAATTCCTGTTGGCCGGCAGCGGCCAGCAGCACGTCGAGGTAATCGTCAGCCGGCTGAAGAAGCGCTACAGCGTCGATGTCACCCTGAAGGCGCCCAAGATTCCCTACCGCGAGACCATCCGCGGCACGGCCGACGTCCAGGGACGCCACAAGAAGCAGACCGGCGGCCATGGCCAGTTCGGCGACTGCTGGATCAAGATGGAGCCGTTGCCGCGCGGCGGCAAGTTCGAGTTCGTCAACGACATCTTCGGCGGCTCGATCCCCAAGAACTTCATCCCCGCGGTGGAAAAGGGTCTGATCGAGGCAGCCGAGAAGGGCTACTTGGCCGGCTACCCGGTGGTGGACTTCAAGGTGACCCTGTACGACGGCTCCTACCACGACGTGGACTCCTCGGAGCTGTCCTTCAAGCTGGCCGCGCGCAAGGCTTTCAAGGCCGCCATGGAGGAGGCCAAGCCGGCTCTGCTGGAACCCATCATGAACGCCGAGGTGCAGGCCCCGGTGGAGTTCGCCGGCGACCTGATGGGCGACATGAACGGACGACGGGGACGCATCTCGGGCATGGATACCAAGGGCTCCACCCAGATCATCCGCGCCCAGGTGCCCATGGCCGAGATGCTCACCTACCAGAGCGACCTGACCTCCATGACCCAGGGCCGCGGCTCGTTCACCATGGAGTTCAGCCACTACGACTTCGTACCCGCCCAGCAGGCCGAGAAGATCATCGCTGCGGCCAAGGCGGCCAAGGCAGGCGAAGAAGAGGAAGAGGAATAAGGGGAATCCCCTGGTTGACCGGAGTTTCCCCGGCGGTGTACAGTCTAAGGTTTGGTTGTGGGAATGTAACCCGAGTCCAACTCTCTTCAGGCGGATGAATGACCGTTAAAAGCCGGTTCCTCCTGACTGCATCGGCCGTGCTGATGACCGGCGCCCTGGCCGGGTGTGCAGCAGCGCGAAGGCAGCCGTTTCAGATGTCTTTTCTCCCGCCCGCGACGGCCCGGGCGATTTCGCGCGGCCAGATCACCGAGGCGCCTCCCGAGATTGGGACCAGCGCCTACTTCCACCGCGAACCCCCCAGGATCCTGAACCTGAACCTCGATACGCCGCCCCGTTCCGCCCAGCTCGAGATGCGGTTGCGGCGGGCCGAGGAGTTGTTCCTGGCCGGCAAGCGGCTGCTGGCCCAGGGCGAATTCGACGCCGCGCGCCAGGAGTTCGACCGGGCCATCGACCTGCTGCTGGACACCTCCGAGGCGGCCCCCGACCGCCAGCAGGCGGAACGGAAGCTGGAAGAGCTGGCTGAGCGCATCCACCGCCTGGACCTGGAAGCCCTCGGCGCCGCCGAACCGGACCCGCTGCTCACTTTCGAGAAGGCCCCGATCGACGACCTGACCGGCTTGACCTTCCCCATCGACCCGCGCCAGAAAACCAAGGTGCGGCAGGAGTTGGAGGCCACGGTTTCGCAGTTGCCCCTGGAAGTCAACGACGCCGTCCTCGGCTACATCAACTACTTCTCCAGCGGCCGGGGACAGCGCATCATCATCGCCGGCCTGCGCAGGGCCGGCCGGTACCGGAAACTCATCTCGCGCGTTCTTGAGGAAGAAGGGGTGCCCCAGGAGTTGATGCACCTGGCCCAAGCCGAATCGGGCTTTATGCCGCGCGCCGTATCGCGCAAGGCGGCCGCCGGCATGTGGCAGTTTGTGCGGAACCGGGGCCGGGAGTACGGGCTGGGGCAGTCGGCTTTCCACGACGACCGGCTGGACCCGGAGAAGGCCACTCGCGCCGCCGCCCGCCACCTGCGCGACCTCTACCAGCAGTTTGGCGACTGGTACCTGGCCATGGCCGCCTACAATTGCGGGCCGATGAACGTCGAGCGGGCCATTCAGCGGACCGGCTATGCCGATTTCTGGGAGCTGAGAAACCGCCGCGTCCTGCCAAGGGAGACGCTCAACTACGTACCGGCGATCCTGGCCATGGTCATTGTCGTCAAGAATGCGAAGGACTACGGCCTGGAAGATATCCAACCGGATCCGCCGCTGGAGTATGACACCATCGAGATGACCGCGCCTACCCATCTCGCTCTGGTGGCGGATGCGACCGACCAGCCCCTGGCAACGATCCGCGAGATGAACCCGTCGTTGCTCAAGAGCCTCGCCCCTCCCGGATACCAGCTTCACGTGCCCAAGGGCAGTTCCTCCTTCGCGGCAGCGGCCCTTGGCCTGGTTCCCGAAGCGCATCGCAACGCCTGGCGAATCCACCGAGTCGTTTCCGGAGACTCCCTGGCGTCGATCGCCAAACGGTACGGCGCTACGGTGAGCTCGATTCAGAGCGCCAACCGCTCCCTCGATGCCGAACCCGGAGCCGGCGAGATGGTCGTAGTACCCGCGCCGCTGCGGGCGGAAGCCCGGAGCGTCGCACGGAAGACCAGCCGGTCCGCCAGCTCGAAGTCGGCGTCTCGTTCCACCTCGCGCCGGCCTGCATCTCGCCTCGCCACCCGCAAGAAACCGGCGGGCGCC
>CAYOTD010000627.1:0-3451 GCA_964406685.1 uncultured Solibacteraceae bacterium
GAGGAGGTCGTCGCCGGCATGATCCATGGCCACTCGGCGGAGCAGGCCCTGGCCACTCCGGTAAACACCGTTCAGTAGCCGCCGGCGGCGGCCGGGACCGGGGACGCAGTACTGCGGTGAGAACGCGCGCGGTGGCTGCCGCGCGGCATGGGAGACACGTTGATGATCTGCCCAGAAGTGAAAGAAGAACTCCGCCAGGAGGCCTCGGAGCCGGACACCAGATTCGGGCTGAATCCGGGGAACGGAGTTCCGGATGGAACCGCGGTAAACTACATCGTCTTCGCCCTGGGGGCCGTCTTCGTTGTGTCGGTGACCCTGCTCTGCGTCTGGGTGGCCGGAGCCTGAGGGCGGGTTGTGCGGCCGGGGCCGCGTACCGTAAGCTCAAAGTAGTTCCCGATGCGTACGCTATTTCTGAACCCCCCGTCTTTCGAAGGGTTTGACGGCGGCGCGAGCTCCCGCTGGCCGGCCTCGCGCGAGATCGAATCCTATTGGTATCCGGTATGGTTGTGCTACCCGGCCGGGATGCTGAAGGACTCCAAAGTCGTCGACGCTCCTCCGCACCGCATCTCCATCGAACAGACCGTGGCGATGGCGAAGGACTTCGAGCTGTTGGTGCTGTTCACTTCCACTCCCGGGTTTCACGTGGACGTGAAGATCGCCGAGATGATGAGGGACTCGAACCCGCGGCTGAAGGTGGTCTTCGTGGGGCCGCCGGTGACGGTGGAGCCGGAGAGGTGCCTGCGCGCGTCGACGGCCATCGACTTCGTGGTGCGGCGGGAGTTCGACCACCAGATCGTGAACTTCGCCCAGGGCACGCCGGTGAGCGAGCTGCCGGGGGTGAGTTTCCGCGCCAACGGCGGGTTGCATCACAACCCGGACGGGGCGGCGATCGAGAACCTGGACGCGCTGCCGTGGGTGACGAAGACCTACCACCGCGACCTGGATTTCCGGCGCTACAACGTTCCCTTCCTGCTGAACCCGTTCGTCTCCTTCTACACCTCGCGCGGCTGTCCGGCGATGTGCACCTTCTGCCTGTGGCCGCAGACGCACTCGGGCCACCGCTGGCGGCAGCGGTCGGCGGGGGATGTCGCCAGCGAGGCGCGCTGGGCGATGGAGAACTTCGCGGGCCTGAAAGAGATCTTCTTCGACGACGACACGTTCAACTACCAGAAGGCGCGCACCCTCGAGGTGTGCAAGGCGCTGAAGCCGCTGGGGCTGACCTGGTCGTGCACCTCGCGCGTCACCACGGACTACGAAACGCTGAAGGCGATGAAGGAGTCCGGGTGCCGGCTGATGATCGTGGGGTACGAGTCGGGCGACCCGCAAATCCTGAAGAACATCAAGAAGGGCGCCACCATCGAGATGGCGCTGCGCTACACGGAGAACGCGCGCAAGCTGGGGCTGCTGATCCACGGCGATTTCATCGTGGGGCTGCCGGGCGAATCGCGCGAGAGCCTGCGCCGGACCGTGGATTTCGCCAAGCGGCTGGACGTGGACACGATCCAGGTGTCGATCGCGCATCCGTATCCGGGCACCGAGTTCTACGATTACGTGCGGCAGAACAACCTGATCACGCTGGACTCGATGACCGACGAAGTGGGCCACCAGCTTCCCAACATCATCTACCCGGGGCTGGACCGCGCGGAACTGGTGGACTGGGTGGAGCGGTTTTACGGCGAGTATTACTTCCGCCCGAAGGCCGCCTGGCGGGTGGTGCGCAAGGCGCTGTTCGACGGGGCCGAGCGCAAGCGGCTGTACAAGGAAGCGCGCGAGTACCTGGCCTTGCGCTCCAAGCGCAAGCAGTTCGTCCGCAGCGAGAAGCGCAAGCAGCAGGACGGCGCCTGCGCGAGCGCGTCCACGGGAGACTGAGCGGGACGATGAGCGCCGAACGGGACCGGCTGGTCCGCAAGACGCGCGCGGCCGCCGCGTTCGTCGTCCTCAGCAACGTGCTGGGCAACACCGCGATGAGCCACGGACTGCACGGCCGCGGGCCGGCGCCGGGGGCCGGACCGGCCGAATACCTGATGGCGTTCCTGAATCCGTGGGTGATCGGCGGGATCCTTCTGCTGATCGCGTGGATGCTGGCGCGCATGGCGCTGCTGAGCTGGGCGGATCTGAGCTACGTGCTGCCGGTGACCGCCGCCGGGTACGTGCTGACGGCGGTGGTGGGGCACTTTCTGCTGGGCGAGACGCTGCCGGCGGCGCGCTGGGCGGGCACGGCGCTGATCGCGGCGGGGGTGCTGCTGGTAGGGACGACCGCGCCGCGGACGGAAGGGGCCGGGCGATGAACTGGCTGCTGGTGGGCGTGATCGTGGGCGCGACCATCGGGGCGGACCTTCTCCAGAGCATCGAGATGAAACGGCACGGCGAGGTGCGCGACCTGCGCGCCTCGACGCTGGCCGCGCTGGCGCGGCGCTGGCGGCTGGGCGTGGCCGTGGGGTTCATGGCGGTGTCCTTCTTCGCCTTCATGACGCTGCTGTCGGTGGCGGACTTGAGTTTCGCCGTTCCGGCCACCGCCGCCACCTTCGTGATCGAGACCGTGCTGGCGCGCTTCTACCTGCGCGAAGAAGTGAAGTGGAAGCGCTGGACGGGCGCGGCGCTGGTGGCCGGCGGAGTGGCCCTGCTGGCGCTATGACCATCCTGCTCGGAGTTGTCGCGGCGGTGGCAGGCCTGTATCAGATCGTGGCGCTGATCGCCGCGCTGCGGCAGATGGGGCGGGCGGAGGAGGGCGGAGACTACCGGCCGGGGGTGTCGATCCTCAAGCCGGTACACGGGCGCGACCCGCGTTTCTATGAAGCCATCCGCGCGCACGCGCTCCAGGACTATCCCGAGTTCGAGATCCTGTTCGGGGTGAGCGATCCGGAGGATACGGCCATCGCCGATATCGAGCGGCTGCGGGCGGAGTTTCCCGAGCGGGCGATCCGGCTGGTGGTGAGCACCCGGGAGGCGGCGAACCGCAAGGTGGGCGTACTGGCGGACCTGGCGGCTCAGGCGCGGCACCCGGTCCTGCTGGTCAACGACAGCGACATCCTGGTGGAGCCCGACTACCTCAGGCGCGTGGCGGCGCCGCTGGCTGGCGAGGGAGTGGGGGTGGTGACGTGCCTGTACCGCGCCGGCGCGGCGAGCCTGCCGGGACGGTGGGAAGCGCTGGGGATTGCGACGGATTTCGCCGCCAGCGTGCTGGTGGCGCCGCTGGTGGGCGTGCGCGAGTTCGGGTTAGGCGCGACGCTGGTGTTCCGGGCGGAGGATCTCAAGCGCATCGGCGGATTCGAGGCGCTGGCCGATTACCTGGCCGACGACTACCAGCTTGCCCGCGCCATCACCGGGTTGGGCAAGCGCGCGGTGCTGTCAAAGGTGGTGGTCGAGACCTCGCTGGGCGATGCGGGCTGGGGCGGGGTGTGGCGGCACCAGGTGCGGTGGGCGCGGACGATTCGCGTTTCGCGCGGCGGCG
>CAYOTD010000628.1:0-3437 GCA_964406685.1 uncultured Solibacteraceae bacterium
CCCCTGGGCGAGCGCATCCGCGCCGTCGAGCGCTACTTGAGACTCAGCTCGAACCGGCCGTCGCGCAGCAGATGGTAGCGGCGGCCGCGCCAGTGGATGGTGTTGCCGAAGAAGCCGGCCACCCAGAAGGCGAAGCTCAACAGATCCTGCGCGGGCACCAGCCACCAGCGGCGCGCGCTCAGCGGATCGTGCAGGACCCAGCCGGCCACGGCCCAGGCGGCCAGCGCACGGGCGGCCAGCGTCAGCAGGCAGAAGGGGAGCGCGACCGGCGCCAGCGCCAGCAGCAGCAGCGCCAGCGGCACGGGGTTGGTGAAGACCTGGCCGATGTAACCCCAGGGCCGCGAGCGGCGCGTCGAGCGGGCCCACCGCAGCCGGTGCGCCATGTTGGCGTGGAACGGCTGGCTGCCGATGCGGTGCTCGACCACGCACGACGACAGGATGACGCCGAAGCCCTTCCCGGCGGCAAGCTGGCCCATGACGAAATCCTCGGCCAGGTAGTCCTTGAGCCGGTCGAAGCCGCCGATCCCATCCAACATTCGGCGGCGCGCCACCACCGTGGGTCCGACGGCGAACTTCATGCCCTCGGTCAGCCGCGCCACCAGCACTCCGGCCAGGAATTCGGTATTCATGCCCACCGCTTCCAGCGCCGACCAGAGATCCGCCCCCGGCACGGCGCGATACGGGCAGGTGGCCAGGTCCACGTCCTCGTCCTGGAACTCGGCCGCTACCTCGCGCAACATGCCGGGCGCGACGCGAATGTCGCTGTCGCTCATCACCAGCACGTCGTGGCGCGCGGCCTTGAGCATCTGGTCGAGGCTGTAGACCTTGGCGTTGGGGTACGGCGGCTCGCCGGTGACGATCAGGCGCGAGGACACCTGGGGATACTCGGCGCGCAGCCGCTCGGCGACGGCCACGGCCGGATCATCGGCCGACCGCACGGCGAGCAGGATCTCGAAATCCGGGTAGTCCTGGGTGAAGAAGCTGCGCAGGTTCTCTTCCAGGCCCTCGTCCGCCCCGGCCAGCGGCTTCAGCACGCTGATAGGCATGGGGTCCCACAGGCGGCGGCGCGGGACCGCGAGGTAGCGCCTCGCGGCCACCACCACCAGCAGGCAATAGCAGACCGAGCCGATAAGAATCGCGGCCAGTTCGATCACCAGCGCCAGGCGGAGCAAGGGCGGTCTACTCCGAGCAGGCCTTGGATTCCACCAGTTGCCGAATCCGCGTGATGAACTCGTCCACCGGCTGCGCGCCCTGGTCGCCGTGCTTGCGGTTGCGCACCGCCACCGCGCCGCTTTGCTCCTCGCGGTCGCCCACGACGAGCATGTAGGGGATCTTCATGAGCTGCGCTTCGCGGATCTTGAGGTTGACCTTCTCGCTGCGGTCGTCCAGGCGCGCGCGCAGACCGGCCGCGGCCAGCTTGTCGCGCACCTGGCGGGCGTAGGCGGTGTTGCGGTCCGTGATGGGCAGCACGATGGCCTGCTCCGGGGCCAGCCACACCGGGAACGCGCCGGCGTAGTGCTCCAGCAGGATGCCGAAGAACCGCTCGACCGAGCCGAACAGCGCGCGGTGCACCATCAGCGGCTGGTGCTTGCGGCCGTCCTCGGCGACGTACTCGAGACCGAAGCGGCGCGGCAGGGTGAAATCGAACTGGACGGTGGACAACTGCCACAGCCGCCCGATGGCGTCGACCAGCTTCACGTCGATCTTGGGGCCGTAGAAGGCGGCCTCGTCGGGCATCACCTTCACCTTCAAGTTGAGCCGCCCGGCGGCCTTGCACAGCGAGTCTTCGCCGATCTTCCACTGGTCCGCGGTGCCGTCGTACTTGCCGCTGGCGCCGCCGTCCCAGGTGGAAAGCTCGGCCTCGTAGTTCTCGAAGCCGAAGGTGTGCAGGGTGTGCACGGCGAAGTCGAGACAGGCGACGATCTCGTCCTCGATCTGCTCGGGCGTGCAGAAGATGTGGGCGTCGTCCTGGGTGAAGCCGCGCACGCGCAGCAGGCCGTGCATCACGCCCGACCGCTCGTAGCGATAGACCGTGCCCAGCTCGCCCAGGCGCACCGGCAGGTCGCGGTAGCTGCGCTGCCGGTCGGCGTAGATCAGGATGTGAAACGGGCAGTTCATCGGCTTGAGCTGGTATTCGGCGTCGTCCAGCTCCATGCGCTTGAACATGTTCTCGCCGTAGAAGTTGTAGTGGCCGGAGGTCTTCCACAGATCGGCGCGTGCGATGTGCGGCGTGTAGACCAGCGAGTAGCCGCGCTTGAGATACTCGTCGCGCATCCAGTCTTCCAGCAGCTTGCGCACCATGCCGCCCTTGGGATGGAAGAAGATCAGCCCGGGGCCGGCGAGGTCCTGGATGCTGAACAGATCGAGCTCCTGGCCCAGCTTGCGGTGGTCGCGCTTCTTAGCCTCTTCCAGGCGCTTCAGGTACTCTTCGAGATCCTTCTTGGAGAAGAACGAGGTGCCGTAGATGCGCTGCAACTGGGCGTTCTTCTCGTCGCCCTTCCAGTAGGCGCCGGCGACCGAGAGGACCTTGAACGCCTTGATGCGCCCGGTGGAGGGGACGTGCGGGCCGCGGCAGAAATCGATGAAACGGGGCCCGAGGGTGTACTCGGTGAAGACGGCGTCCGCCTTCTCGCCGATCAGCTCGCACTTCATCCGCTCGCCCATCTGGGCGTACTTCTTGAGCCCTTCTTCCTTGGGCGTGAGCTTTCGCTCGTAGGGCAGGTCGGCCTTCTGAAGCTCCTGCATCTTGGCCTCGATCTTCTCGAGGTCCTCGGGGGTAAAGGGCTCGGCGCGCTGGAAATCGTAATAGAAACCGTTGTCGATGGCCGGGCCGACCCCGAGCTTGGTATCGGGGAACAGATCCAGGACGGCGGCGGCCATCAGGTGCGCGGTCGAGTGGCGGTAGACTTCGAGCGCCTCGGGGTTGCGGGAAGTCAGGATTTCGACGGTTGCGTCGGCATCGAGGGGGCGGGTGAGGTCGAACAACTCCCCGTTGACGCGGGCTACCACGGCGTCGTCAGCCAGGCGCGCGCTGATCGAGCGCGCGATGTCGATCGGCCGGCTGCCGGAGGCGAACTCCTGGCGGCTGCCGTCGGGGAGAGTAATCGTCAGGTTGCTCATACGGCGTGAAATCCCAGCGTAACATGCGGGCGCGCGCGTTGCGCCCGGCGGCGCGCATCCGGTACACTCGTCGGTCTCGGAGCACGCGACACATGGATATCTCCTGGCTCGGCCTTTCCCTGATCCTGCTCGGTGGCGTGATGCAGGGCGGTTTCACCATTCCCCAGAAATTCCTGAAGGGCTGGCGGTGGGAGATGGGGTGGCTGGTCTACTCCATCGCCGCCATGATCGTCTTCCCGTGGGCGATGGTGCTGGCGACCATTTCCGAACCGGCGGCGGTCTACTCGGCCGCAGGCGCGCGTTCCATCCTGCTGGCG
>CAYOTD010000629.1:0-3434 GCA_964406685.1 uncultured Solibacteraceae bacterium
CGATTTCCGCATCATCGCCGCCACCAACCGCGACCTTTCCAAAGAGGTGGAGCGCGGCGCGTTCCGGCGCGACCTGTACTACCGCTTGAGCGTGGTCAATCTCCGCATCACTCCTCTGCGCGACCGCAAGGAGGACGTGCCCGCGCTCATCGCGCACTTCATGGAGCGTTACGGCGCCCGCTACTCCCTGTCGCGCGAAGCGCTGGAGGCCATGCTGTCCTACGACTGGCCCGGTAACGTGCGCGAACTGGAGAACTGCGTCCAGCACATGGTCGCCATCAACTCCGGCCCGCTGCTGCACGTGGCCGATCTCCCCTCGGCTCTCCAGAACCACGTGCAGGCCAAGCGCGCCCAATACATGGTCGCCGCCGCCGCCGCCGACTCCGCCATGGCCCTCTCCCGTTCCGCGGCTCCCGCCGCCGGAGGGCAGGACTCGCCTGCGGTCCCCATCCTTCCCCTGGTGGAGCTCGAGAAGCGCGCCATCGCGCAGACCCTCGACTACACAAAGGGCGACCGCGTGATGGCGGCCAACCTGCTCGGCATCGGCCGCACCACCCTCTATCGCAAGATCAAGGAATACGCCATCGCCAGCTAAACCGAGGGCGGGGTTCGCCCCGCGCGAGGCTTCAACCTCGCTTGTACCTTCCCGCTTTTCCAGCAACTTGCACTGAGAACAGCTCCCCGCCCCGCGCACTTACCGTTTAAGGGAATCGGCTTTCGGCGGCAGATGCGCGAACCCCGTTCCCACGGAGGCCGGCATGAGAGTCTTGTTGTTGGAAGGGAACGAGGGAAATGCGGAACTTGTCAAGGAAGCGATCCACGAGATCGAAGAAATACGCCGATGGCGCGGATGGGTGCGGCATATTGAGCTCGTCCACCTCGAGCGGCTCGAGGAGGCGATCATTGTGTTGGCCGCGGAGTCGTTCGACGCCGCTCTGGCCGGTTCCGCCCTCCCCGATGCCCAAGGCGTCGACATCCTGCTCGCGCTCCGCGCACAAGCACCGGAAATGCCGGTCATTCTGCTCGTCTCCGACGAAGAGGACTCCTTTGCTGTAAGCGCCGTCCGCGAGGGCGCCGACGACTGCCTGCCCTATGCCGGGCTGGAGTGCGCCCTTCTGGCGCGGGCGCTGCGCATGGCCATCGAGCGCCAGCGGCGCTTGCAGGCGCTGCACAGCTCCGCCATGCTGGATCTCGATACCGGCATCTTCAACCGCGAGGGATTCCTGACCTCCGCCGAGCGCGATGTGCGCATCGCCGGCCGGCTGGGGCGCTCCGCCTGGCTGCTGGTAGCGGCTCTCGACGGCTCCCGCGAAGATGTCACCCTGGGCCTCTACCCGGCGGCCGAACTGGCCGCCTCGCTGCGCCTCTCCTTCCTCGACACCGATCTGGTCGCCCGCCTCGACGCGCGCCACTTCGCCGTCCTCTCCTTCTGCGCCGACGCCGAGGATCTCTCTTCCTCCGTCTCCGCCCTGCGCGACCGCCTGCCGGTCCGCCTCCGGACCACGTGGATCGATCCCTCCGGCGGATGGACCGTCGCCGAACTGCTCGATCAGGCGGTTGCCTCGCTGTGCGAGAATAGTCCCGGCGAGCCGGCCGTGTCCGAGGCCGTGCAGCGCGCCACCGCGTGAGAATCGCCCTAGACGCCACCTACAGCTTCGATCCGCAGCCCACGGGGATCTCTGTCTACTCGCGCGAGATTCTCGCCGGACTCGCCGCGGCCCATCCGGAGGCCGCCTTCCTGCATTGCGTCCGGCTGCACCGGCTGCTTGCTTCCTTGCGCCCACCCCTGCCCCCGAACTGCCGGCGGCGCTTGTTGACCGAAAGCGGCCTTGGGTTGCGCGCCCAGCTCTATCATGGGCTGAACCAGCGCCTGCCCCGGGCGCGCTTCTCCCGCCAGGTGGCGACCTTTCACGACCTGTTCGTGCTCAGCGGCGACTACTCCTCGCCCGAATTCCGCCGCCGCTTCGCCGCACAGGCGCGCGCCGCCGCCGCCCGCGCCGATCTGTTGATCGCCGTCAGCGCCTTCACCGCCGCGCAGCTCCGCGATCTGTTGGCAGTCGATCCCGGCCGCATTCGCGTGGTGCCCCACGGCGTGCGCGTCCCTCCCCCCGTCCCGGCCTCCGCGCGCCGCCGCAACATCCTTCACGTGGGTGCGATCCAGCGCCGCAAGAACGTCGTGCGCCTGGTGGAAGCCTTCGAGCGCGCCGCGCCCGGCTGGCGGTTGATCCTGGCCGGCTCGGTCGGCTACGGCGGCGAGGAGATCCTTGCGCGGATCGAAGCCAGTCCGCGCCGCGCCGACATCGATCTGGCCGGCTACGTCTCCGAAGCGCGTCTTGCCGAGCTCTACGCCGGCGCGTCGATCTTCGCTTTCCCCTCTCTCGATGAAGGCTTCGGTATTCCCGTGCTGGAAGCGATGGCGTGGGGTGTGCCGGTCGTCACTTCCCGCGGATCGGCTTTGAGGGAAGTCGCCGGAGATGCAGCGCTGCTGGTGGATCCACTCGACCCCACCGCCCTCGATGCGGCGCTGGCGCGGCTGGTGGAAGATCCGCTCCTGCGGGATAGACTGGCGGAATCGGGACGCGCCCGGGCCGCCACATTCACTTGGGATGCCGCTGTCCGCGGCACCTGGTCGGTCTACGCCGAGCTGGCCTGACTAGCGCGGCTCGTCCTCCGTTGAGATCTTCAGTGCCCGGAGAAACTTGTGATCTTGTGAGGTCCACTTGATCCTGGCCGCTGAGCCGAATCTCCGCTTCACTTGGGGCGGCTCAATTTCCATCTCGGGTTCGGGGAACTCGGTCTCGTCCTCGGTCTCTTCGGTGTGCTCGCCTCCGGCGTCCTCGCGCTTGTTGAATCCGATCGTTGCCTCCAGGACCAGGAATACATCGTAGCCCGCTCGCTTGATCTCGCCGATGGCGGCTGCGATGCGATCGGAATCCGACAGCGATTCGTTGATCGCGTTTCCCAGCTCCTGCATGAGCTCCTTCAATCGATCGTCCAAGTTACGCCCCTTTCTTGCGGGCCGCTCCCAGCATACCACTCTATTGGATGTAGCCGGACAGGTGCGGGTTCCCCGTTTTGCGTGCCGCTTCCCTCTCCCAATCTCCATATCGGCCTTTCCCCCTGCCGGCTTCAACCTCCCGTGTGACCCGGAGGGTCCGGGCACGGCTATACTGAAGAAAGTCCACGGTTCAACGTGTTTCGATGAGGGTTCTTCAACAGTTCCGCCAGCATGTCCTTCCCGGTGTCGTCCGCCCCCTGCGGGTCCTGTGGAATGAAATGATCGGGTTTGTTTTCCTGGTTTTCGCCGTGGTCCCGCTTCCCCGGACCTGGCGTGCCTGGCGCGACTATGACCAGACCGGCGACGGGCTATTCCACCTGGTCGTCTCCCTGATCTTCATCCTGACCATGGCCGGTTTCGGCATCGGCTCCTTCCG
>CAYOTD010000630.1:0-3410 GCA_964406685.1 uncultured Solibacteraceae bacterium
TTGCCGGAAGTGTTCGCTAAGTATCCCGCCAGGATTGTGCCAGCGATTGGGAGTGATGCTTCCAGAGGAAGTAGTAGACCTCGCCCACGTTGATGGCGCTCATCAACAGCCGAATCTTGCCCTGCTCCGCCTCCGCGAGCAACTCCGCCACGAATCCGGCGGCGGGCCGCCGTCCGTTGATCCACTCCAGGATCGCCCAGGAATCAAGAACGCGCGTCTTCACGCTCGCGCTCCTGTTTTCTGAAGGCGGCAAAAGCTCCCATCAGATCGCGATCCGAGGCGGCGCCCTGGAGTCTCTTCCAGGCGGCCTCTCTCGAAAGTACGATCTCCTGACCTCGCACCTCTAGGGTCATCTTGGTCCCAGCCGCCAGGTTGAGCGCATCCCGGACAGCTCTGGGAATCGCGACCTGCCCCTTGGACGAAACCGTAACCTGCTCCATAAAAGCATCTTACCATAGGTAAGGCAGGCACAGCATTCACCAGTACTCGTTACGGGGCGTGGCATGAGATCATTGGAGCAGGTGTGCCGTGGGTATCGCCGCAAACCTGTTCTTCGAGGAGCGCGTGGAGCAACTGTTTGACCTGGCGGGAATCGTGGAGAAGGCCTTCTCCGCGGCGGGGCTCGACTACCGGGTGGTTGGCGGACTGGCCGCTTATCTCTACGTCGAGGAGATCGATCCGGATGCCGGCCGGTTGACGCGCGACATCGATGTCGCCGTTCGGCGCGAGGACCTGGAACGGATTGCCAAGGCTGTCGAGCCGTTCGGGCTGGAATACCGTTCGGCCGCCGGAGTCCACATGCTGATGAGGGCGGGGGAGCGATCGGCCCGGCGCGCCGTTCACATGGTCTTCGCCGGCGAGAAGGTCCGGCCGGAATACCCGGAGGCGGCGCCCGATCTCGGCCCGTGCCGGACGATCAAGGGAATCCGGCTGATGCCGCTGGCCGATCTGGTCCGGATGAAGCTGACCAGCTTCCGCGCGAAGGACGAAGCGCACCTCAAGGACATGGACGAAGCCGGTCTGATCACTCCGGAGATGGAAGCCGCACTCTCGCCCGTTCTGCGGGAACGGCTGGCCCGCGCCCGCGCCCGCGAATAGGCGCTCCGGCCCCGCCCTGCTAGAATGCTGGTTATGCTTTTCCAGGGAATCGAGCACACGGGCATCGCTTCGCCCGACCCCAAGCGACTCACCGAATGGTATGTCGAGCACCTGGGTTTCGCCATCAACTACGTCTACGATGGCAACTACTTCGTGAAGGCGCCCAACGGCACGGTGCTGGAGATCTTCCCCTCGGAAGGCGCCGCGGCCAGCGCCGAGCGCAGGACGCCGGGCCTGCGCCACCTGGCCATCTGGGTGGATCATTTCGACGCCGCCCACGCCGAGCTCAAGCGCCAGGGAGTCAACCTGCTGGGCGAGCCGCTGAAGCTCCAGGACAACCGCCTGCTGTTCTTCACCGATTGCGACGGCAATCTCCTCCACCTGATCCACCGCCCGCGGCCCCTGCCGTAACTCGGGGGCACGCTTGATCCAACGCACCTTCCGGGCCTTCGAGTCGCGCGATTTCCGGCTGGTATGGACAGGGGCGTGCACCTCCAGCATCGGCACGTGGATGCAGAAGCTCGCCCAGAGCTGGCTGGTGCTGCAACTGTCGGGATCGCCCTTCCTGCTCGGACTGGATGCCTTTCTGGGGGAGATCCCCATCCTGCTGTTCTCTCTGGTGGGCGGCGTGGCGGCCGACCGCGTGGACCGGCGCAAACTGCTCATCGGCTCGCAGATCGTGCAGATGGGGTGCGCCCTCCTGCTGGCCGGGATGTTCGCCCTGGGCGTGGTGAAGGTCTGGCACATCCTGACGCTGTCGTTCGTCGTGGGACTGGCGCAGGCCTTCGGCGGGCCGGCCTACCAAGCGCTCATCCCCACCCTGGTGCGGCCGGAAGAGTTGTCGGCGGCCATCGCCTGGAACTCGATCCAGTTCAACCTGGCGCGCATCGTCGGGCCGGTGCTGGGAGGCCTGGCGCTGGCGAACCTCGGCGCGACCTGGTGTTTCGGCCTGAACGGGCTGTCCTATTTCGGACCCATCGTCGCGCTACTGGCCATGGGCGCGCGGCGCATCCCAGCCCGGACCGGGGAAACGATGGTGGACAGCATGAAGGAGGGTATCCGCTTCATCCGCACGCAGCCGGCGATGGTGTCCCTGATCGTGCTGGCCTTTGTGATGACCGTGCTGGCGGTCCCGCTGGTGGTCTTCCTGCCGGTGTTCGCGCGCGACGTCTTCCACCAGGGGCCGAACACCTACACGCTGCTGCTGTCGGTGTCGGGCACGGGCTCCGTTCTGGGAGCGCTGCTGCTGGCCAGCCTGGGCCACCGCAAGCGGCAGGGAGCGGAGGCGCTGGTGACGCTGGTGGCTCTCGGCGTGCTCGTGGCCGGCTTCTCCCTGTCCCGGAACCTGGCGCTGAGCTGCGTTATTCTGTTCTTCGCGGGCGCGTCGCTGGTGGGCACCTTCGCCATGGTGACCTCGCTGGTGCAGACCCTGGCCACCGACGAGATGCGGGGGCGCGTCATGTCGGTGTACAACGTCTTCTTCCGCGGCGGAATGCCCATCGGCAGCCTGGCCACCGGGTCGCTGGCGCCGGTGTTCGGCGCGCCCGCCGTGCTGGCGGTGAACGGCGCGCTGCTGGCCGGTATCGGGGTATGGTTCCTGTTCAGCCGTCGGAAGCTGGCCTCGATGTAACAGGAGGCAAGCCGCGTGTTCTGTAAGATGAGAGTATGCGCAGTATGCTGGCGTGGATGATGGCCGCCGCGTTGAGCGGCGCCGCCTGGCCGGCGGAGTTGGACACCGCCCGCGAGCGGCAGGACCGGGCCACCCTCGACCGGATCGCCGCCGAGTGGGCCGCCGCCGCGGAGAAGAATCCCAAGGACGGCGCGGCGCAGTACCGCGCGGCGCTGGCCCATTCCTACGCCGCCGAAGCCGCCATCGAGACCCGCGACCGCAACCGCGCGCGCGAGGCGGCCGAGGCCGGCATCCGCCTGGCGCAGCAGGCCGTAGCCCTGGCGCCGCGCAACGCCGAATACCACCGCATCCTGGGCGCGCTGTGCGGCCAGGCGGTGCGCGACCTGATGAGCGGGATGAAGTGGGGCCGCTGCGCGCAGGAAGAGGTCAACAAGGCGGTCGAGCTCGATCCCAAATCGGCCCTGGCCATCCTCAGCCGCGGCGTGGGCAACTACTACCTGCCGGCGATGTTCGGCGGAGGGGTGGACAACGCCATCCGCGACATCGAGAAGGCCATTCAACTGGATCCCAAACTGGCCGACGCCCACCTGTGGCTGGGCATCGCGCTGCGCAAGGCCAACCGCCCGGCCGAAGCGCGCAAGGCCATCGCCCGTTCGCTGGAGTTGAACCCCAACCGCGTCTG
>CAYOTD010000631.1:0-3408 GCA_964406685.1 uncultured Solibacteraceae bacterium
GAACGGCCCCATCGCCTCTTCCTCGTCGCTCAGCAGCGGGACCAGGCGCCGGGCCGCGTCCCCGGCGGACAGGCGGCCCAGTTCGAGCGCGGCTTCGCAGCGGCGCGCGGGGCGGCGCGAGCGAAGCCGCGCCATTTCCCGGCGAGCCTCCGGGGTGGTTCCCGCGGGAATCCCCTCGTCCGTCGACCCGTCCGGGCCGAACTGATACCAGGCGACGGCCAGCAGTAACACCAGGGCGATGTACACGATCTTGCGTTTCATCGAGAAGCCCCATTCTATCAACGCGGTGTGGTCTAATCAGACTCTCGGGTACGCCAGGAGGACCGGAGACATGGAATCCCAAGCGACACGGCGCGGTTTTGTGGGAGTGAGCGCCCTTTCCGCAGCGCGCGTGTGGGGCGCCAACGAACGGATTCGCGCCGGGGCCATCGGGTTCGGCGGGCGCGGCGCCTATCTCAATGCCGAGTTCAAAGAGATCGGCGTCGAGGTGGCCGCCGTGTGCGACGTGTACGAGCCTCGCCTGGAGGCGGGCCGGCGCGCGGCCTCCCCCGGCGCCAAGGCCTATGACGACTACCGCCGGCTGCTGGACGACAAGTCCCTCGACGCGGTGGTGATCACCACGCCCGACCACTGGCACGCCCAGATGGCGATCGACGCGGTCGAGGCTGGCAAGGATGTCTACCTCGAAAAGCCGATGGCCCACTCGCTCGAAGAAGGCTGCCGGCTGGCGGACGCGGTTCACAAGACCGGGCGCGTGCTCCAGGTGGGCGCTCAGCGGCGCAGCTCCGAAGTCTGCTTCCGCGCCAGGGAGATCATCGATTCGGGCGCGCTCGGCGAGACGCCGCTGGTGAACTGCTGGTGGCACGGCAAGACCTCGGTCAACCTCTCGCCGCCTCCCCTGAAGGGAAAGCTGGACTGGAACCAGTGGCTCGGACCCGCGCCCAAACGGCCCTTCGACCCGCGCCGCTTTTATAGCTGGGTCTGGTTCTGGGATTACGCCGGCGGATACCTGGTCGGGCAGACCGTGCACATCCTGGACGCGGTTCACATGCTCATGGAGCCGGGGTACCCGCTGGCGGTGGCCACCACCGGCAAGAAGAGCCTGGAGGGCGCCGAGATTCCCGACGCCACCTCCATCTCCATCGAATACCCCAGGTTCCTCGCCGTGTTCACCGTGGCGTACAACACCATGCGCTATCTTCCGCCCGAGCTGAGCCACGAGGTCAAGCAGATGCACGGCCACCGGGCCCGCCTCGACGTGGGACGCGAATCGTACTACCTGTTCGAGCAGGACGACAAGGCGCTGGAGCTGAAACCCAAGGCCGGCGAGCGCATCCCCGGAGCCATCGAGAAAGCCCTGCGCGCGCACATCCGTGACTTCCTGGACTGCGTGCGGTCGCGGCAGCAGCCGCGCGCTCACGTGGATACCGGGCTTCAGAGCACGATCGTGCTATGCATGGCCGTTGAATCCCTCCGCACCCGGCGCACAGTCGGCTACGACCCGGCCGCGCGGAAAATGATCCGGCTCGATTCCTGAGCGGCGCGCGGCCCTCAGGCCGGCCGCTTCAGGAACACCGCGCCGCGCTTCGCCGCCATCGCCGCCGCCATTCCCGCCGCCTGGCCGGTGGCCATGCAGGTGCCGGTGACGCGATAGGAGGCGTGCGCCACGTGGGTGCCCGACAGGCAGCGCCCCGCGAACAGGAGTCCGGAGAGGTGCTTGGGAAGCAGGCAGCGGTAGGGGACGTCGCACATCGGGACCTCGTGGCGCTTGAGTCCCGGCGGCAGCGTGATGTTGGGCGCCTTGCTGTCCGGGTCCATCTCGTGGACGTCGATGTGGAAACCGGTGCTGGTGACGGCGTCGTCGAACCGCCGCCCTTCCATCCGGTCGGTCACATCCAGCCGGTAACCGCCTTCCAGGTGGCGGGCCTCGCGTACGCCGATGGCGGGAGCGGTCACCGTCAGGCGGATGTTCTCCATGCCCGGAATGCGCTTCATCGCGTGCAGGAAGACCTCGTGTACCTGCCGCCGGCCCTCGACGATGGCCTTGGACAGCGCCCGGGTGTCGGTGCAGTCGACCTTGCAGACGTGCGTGGCCTGAATGGCGGCCGCGCCGGGACGAGGCACCCGGATTAGGTCCGGCGCGCCCGCGCGTTGCGGACCGCCAGGCAACTGGACGGGGATCTGATTCCGGCGAATGGTCTCGGCCAGCGCCTTATGGAACTCGTGGATCTTCATGTCGGCCGCCTTGACGCCGCCGAGGCTGTCGATGTTGTCGATCTCGAACATCAGCGTGAGCGGCTGCGACAGGCCGTCGGTCTCGCGCCTGAGGGAGAACGGAATACCCGCGCGCGCCGACAGGTCGCCATCGCCCGAGGTGTCGATCGAGACCTTCGCCAGCACCGCTTCGCGGCCGGACTTGCCCTCGACGATGGCGCCCGCGACCCGGTCCCCCTCGCGGATGGCACCCGTCACGAAGGCGTGATACCAGAACTCGACGCCGTTCTCGACCATCAGGCGCTCGAGCACGTACTTCATGATCTCGACGTCGAACACGGGCGAAGGGAGCGCCTTGGGCCGCCGCTCGCTGTCGATCCAGGCGCCGGACTCCCGCAGCCGGTCGATCAACAGCTTGATCGTCCAGCCCTTCTCCGGATCGAAAAACGGATTCATGAGGCCCGCGGTCCAGACGCTGCCAAGCATGCCGTGGCGCTCGATCAGCAGAACGCGGGCGCCCTCTTTGGCCGCCGCCAGGGCCGCGCCGATGCCGGCCGGTCTCGCGCCCGCCACCAGGACATCGACCTCGCGCACGGCCGGAGTCTTCCGCGGCCGCTCGGTAATAGTCTTGGCCGCCGCCGGCCGCGGAGCCGTCGCCGACCCCCAGAAAACCGCGCCGATGAATGCCGTTTCCGTTCATTTCATACTCCAGGGTGTGCTTATCCTTGTGAGGGTTGCCCCCACATTCCCGCTCACTTTCTGCTTGCGGCTACCGGAGACCAACATCCCCAGCCGCTTCACAATCGGAAAGCGTCGTTCGGTACTGCGCATACGTTTCCGGCTATTCCCAGCTCGGCTCAACGCTTGACAGCGACAGCGATAGCAGAGAGGCCCTAATACTACTGGGTCATAACAGAACATTCTGGTGTAGAATTGTTTTGTGGGATCACGCCTCTCTGCGTCAGGGCCGCAAGAGAAGCGCTTCGCGGCATACCGGAACGGCCTGGCGACCGCCGCGGGGCACGAAGACCGGCACGCGCCCCTGAAGAACTACCGCCGGGGGCTGCTCCTGCCCGGTGAACGCAAGAGCGTCGAGCCGATGGCGGCCCGCCTGGATCCTGAGAGCGTCCAGCCGATGCGGCAGTCCCTGCACCATCTGGTGGCCAAGGCGCCCTGGAGCGATGAGGCGATATG
>CAYOTD010000632.1:0-3404 GCA_964406685.1 uncultured Solibacteraceae bacterium
CCGGGCGCGGGATTCAAGTTCGAACGGGCAACTGGCCCACAGGAGCAGAAGATGGAAGAAACCATCACGACCGCCACGGGCGAACAGGCCCGTGACGAACCGAAGATCAACCTGGATGCCGAGCGCCAGGCCGCCGCACTGGCCGAACGCGCGCGAATCCGGGAAATCGAGAGAGTCGGCCGCACGCTGGGCCTCGATGCGCGCTTGGTCGCTCAGCATGTCGAAGCGGGCACCTCAGTGGAGGAGTTTCGCAAGCTGGCGCTCGACGATACGGCCCGCCGTTTGGCCGAACCCGAGATCCGCAGCGCAGCCGCCGTGGTCACGCGCGATCAGACCGAGACCCGCCGCGCTGGGATCATGGCGGCGCTGCTGCACCGCTACGATCCGGCGGTCTTCCCCTTGAAAGACGATCTCGGCCGCGACTGGGCCGGGCAGACGCTGCTCGATCTGGCGAAGGAGTGCCTCGAAACCGCCGGCACGCGCACGAAGCGGCTGCCGCGCCACGAGATCGCCAAGCTCGCCCTGTCGACCTCCGACTTCCCTTCGATCCTCGCCGACGTCGCCAACAAGACCCTGCGGCAGGCCTATGAAGCCTACCCGCGCACGTTCCTGCCGTTTTCGCGGCGGCGTTCGGCGGTCGACTTCAAGAACATCAACGCGGTGCAGTTGGGCGAAGCGCCGAGCTTGATGAAGGTGAACGAGAAGGGCGAATTCACCCACGGCTCGATCGCCGAATCGAAGGAAACCTACAAGCTCGCCACCTATGGCCGGATCGTTTCGATCACCCGCCAGACGATCATCAACGATGACCTGAGCGCCTTCACGCGCATCCCTGCTGGGTTCGGCGTGGCGGCGGCGACGCTTGAAAGCGACACCGTGTGGGGCATCATCACCTCGAACCCGGCGATGGGTGACGGCGTCGCGCTGTTCCACTCGAACCACGCGAACCTCAACACGGGCGCGGGCAGCGCGCTGGCCTTGCCGGGCCTGGGCGCGGGCATGGCGGCGATGGCCAAGCAGAAGGGCCTCGACGGCATCACGGTGCTCAACGTGCAGCCGCGCTATCTGGTGGTGCCGGTGGCGCTGCAACTGGCGGCGTTTCAGATGATCGCACCGAATCTTGCGCCGGCGAAATCGGCAGACCTGGTGCCCGACTACATCCGGGCATTGACGCCGATTGCCGAACCCCGGCTCGACGCGGCGAGCACAACGGCCTGGTATCTGTTCGCCTCGCCGGACCAGATCGACACGATCGAATACGCCTATCTCGAGGGCCAGGACGGCGTGTACATCGAGACCCGCCAAGGCTTCGATGTCGATGGGGTCGAGATCAAAGCGCGGCTCGACTTCGGGGCCAAGGCGATTGACTGGCGCGGGCTCCAGAAGAACTTGGGCAGCTAGCTAGGAAGGAGGCTTGAGCGATGAAGAACTACATTCAACGCGGAGAAACGCTGACCCTCACCGCGCCCTACGCGGTGAACTCTGGAGCCGGTGCGCTGGTGGGCTCGATTTTCGGCGTGGCTGCGACCGACGTGGCGAGCGGCGAAGAGGGCGAGTTCCAGGTGGCGGGTGTCTTCGATCTGGTCCGCGAGACCGGCGCGAGCACGGCTTGGTCGGCCGGCGACCTCATCTACTGGGACAACATCAACAAGCGCGCAACGAAGACCGCGACCAGCAATAAGCTGATCGGCGTGGCCGCCAGGGCCGCGGCCGACGGCGACGCCACGGGCCGGGTGCGGCTGAACGGGGCGTTCCTCTCCTGATGGCGTTCGCGGATTTCATCAGCCGGGTGGACGAGGCCTGCCTGCGGGTCTTCGGTCGGGAGGTCACCTACCTTCCGGAGGCCGGCGGGCAGGCCCTCATCCGCGCGGTGTTTCAGCCGGCGCGGGAGGCCGAAGATGCATCGCCCGGCGTCTATGCCGTGTTGTTCGTGCGGCTGGCCGGGTTGCCTGCGGCGCCTGTGCGCGGCGACGAGGTCGAGATCGACGGCGTCCGTTACAAGGTCTTCGATATCGAGGCCGACGCCGAGGGCGCCGCCGTGCTCCGGCTCCGCAAGGCCGGCTGACCTGTGGAAGATTTCCCACAAACCGGCTCGGCGGGATCGACTTCCGGAAAATCTTCCGGAAGTCGGACTTCCGCCAAATCTGGCGGAGGTTTCTGGACTTGTGCGCAATTGCGCACAAGTTCTGTTGAAGGCGAATTATGCCGAGCGTCCGGGTCTACCAGAAGAAGCAACTGCGGCTCGACCTGCTCAACTTCCGCCAGAGGCAGATGTATGAGCTGGGTAGCGCGGGCGTCGCGGCAGTGAAGGCGCGGCTCGCCGCCGCCCAGGGACCGGAGGATTCGGCAGCCAAGCCGCTCACGAAGCGCTACGCGATCTGGAAGACGCGCAAGGGCAAGGGCAACCGCCGCAACCTTGTTTTCTCGGGCGATCTGCTGCGCAACTTCCATGTCCGTACGGTGAGCGAGAACCGGGCGAAGGCGAACGTCTCGACCCGGAAGGACCGGATCAAGGCCTGGGCCAACCAGAAGCGCGAGGCGTGGATGGTGTTCTCCCCAAAGAACAAGGCGTCGGTCATGGAGGCAGCCCGCAAGATGCTCGAAGCGATGAAGCCCCGTCTGCTTCTGGAACGCAGCTTGGGAGGGAAGCAACGATGATCAACCCGGCGGAACTGGTCGACAACCTGGTCGCCCTGCTCCGCGACATCCCGGAGCTGGTCGCGGAGATGAGTGGCGATGAACAGCGGATCTTCGCCTACCACGATCAATATCCGAAGCGCGCGAGCCTCGCGGCGGCGATCCACGAGATGCCCGCGCCGGGCATTATGGCCGCCTGGCAGGGGACGCAGCCCGCGAGCTTCGGCGGCGTTGATGTCTGGCGGCACCAGGTCACGCTCTACCTGCGGGCGCGCGAGGCCTTCGAGGGCGATCCGCCCACCGCCTACTACCGGCTGTTCCGCCTGATCACGAAGGGTGTGCCGTCGTCGGTGGGTGTGCCGCTGATCAACGCCACGATCCACCCATCCTGTCACCCGATGGACCTGCCGCTCATCCAGCGTCAGACCGATGCCGAAGGCCTGGACTATTTCGAAGTGCCGCTCAGCTTCATGGAGATGGGAGATGACTGAAACCGTGCTGATGCGCTCGCCCGAGGGCGAGGTGCAGGAAGTGGAAGCCACGCCGGCCAAGCTCGTGCCGCTCATGGTGCGGGGCTGGCGGCAGGTCACAGAAGAGGAGGTAACGCCTGATGTCCGTCACTCGGATGCAGGAAATCCAGATCTGCTTCGGTAAGCAGAAGCAGGCCGACATCTCTACGGCCAACACTGGCATGCAGATGTGGCAGTTGAGGAAGCTCAACGCCGCGCTCGCCAACCCGAAGCTCAACACCGAAAACGACGCCGAGG
>CAYOTD010000633.1:0-3403 GCA_964406685.1 uncultured Solibacteraceae bacterium
CTTGCGTTGTGGTCCCGGTGCCCGTAATCACGCTTCGGCCCACGCCGCTCTGGAAGCCGTCGGTGGCGTATCCCCCGGAGGCGCCGTTCCACTCAATGTCGAACGTGTATCCCTCCGCGCCCGCCCTTGGATCGTCGATGCGAATCACGGCGATGGAGTTGTTGTTGCGGGGATCCTGCACCAGCTTCACGTTGCCGCGCCCGTCGATACCCCGGAAGCGGAAATCCGACATGTTGTAGGGGAGAGGTGCGGAGCACTCCATGCGGGTCCACGTCGCCGGCTGCCCCGCCAGAGTTCGCAGACGCCCCGAGTCGCCCAAGACATCCACTTCGGCCGACATGTCGACGCGCACCTCGATGGTGCACTTGCCCGATGTCCCGCCCGAGCCTTTGATCTCGGCCCGCCGGACCTGATCGTAGACCTGTGCCTGCGCGGCGGCCGCCGCCACCACCAGGATCAGCCACCCCTTTGCCTGGCTCATGCTTCTTCCTCCCTGGTCTCACAATACCTCCGATCCCGCCCCGCCGGATGGTATGGTGTGGGATATGGGGGTGAAGAAGATGCAAGGATTGCGTGAGGTAGGGGCCGCGCTGGCGCTGTTCGCCGTTTCCGCCGCGACGGGGCTGGCGCAACTGCCGCAGTTCAAACCCGGCTTCAATCTCTTCTCCCGGGAACAGGACATCCAGTTGGGCAAGGAAGCCGCCGGCGAGATCGAGAAACAGGTGGAGGTAGTCGACAACCGCGAGTTGACCGCCTACGTCGCCTCCATTGGCGCCCGCCTCGCCGCGCAGCCGCAGGCGGGCCAGTTCCCGTACACCTTCAAAGTGGTCAACGACAAGAGCATCAACGCCTTCGCCCTGCCGGGCGGCCCGGCCTACGTCCACTCCGGGTTGATCGCGGCGGCGGACAACGAAGCGCAACTGGCGGGCGTGCTGGCCCACGAGATCGTCCACGTCGCGCTCCGCCACGGCACCAATCAGGCCAGCAAGGCGAACCTGATCCAGTTGCCTGTCCTGCTGTCTTCCCAGATGCTGGGGAATAGGTCCATCCTGGCGCAACTCGGCCAGATCGGCATCGGCCTCGGCGCCAACTCCCTCCTGCTGAAGTACTCCCGCACGGCCGAAACGCAGGCCGATCTGCTCGGCGCGCAGATCGCCGCCCAGGCCGGTTACGACCCGGTCGAGATGGCCCGCTTCTTCGAGAAACTCGAGGCCGGCGGGGGCGCGCGCGGCCCGCAGTTCCTCTCCGACCATCCCAACCCCGGCAATCGCATGAAAGCGATCCAGGATCTCGTCCAGCAGATGCCCCGGCGGACCTACACCGCCGGCACCGGCCAACTGCCCCGGATGAAGGCGATTGTCGCCGCCCTGCCGCCGCCGAAGAAGACGCCCGCCTCCGGCGGTTTGTCCCTTCCGGACAGCCGCCCCGCCGGCGGCATGCAGCAGTATCAGGGCCAGGGATTCCGCCTCTCCCATCCCGCCAACTGGCGCGCCTCCGCCGCCCCGGACTCGGCCGGAGTCACCATAGCGCCGCCCTCCGGAGTTCAGCAGTCGCAGAACGGCGCGAGCATCGGCTATGGCGCCATCGTCTCCACCTATCGCCCGCAAACCGCCAACGCCACGCTCTGGCAGGCGACCGACGAGCTGGTCTCCCAGCTCCGCTCCGGCGACCCCAACATGCGCGCCGCCCAGGAGCCGCCGAAAGAGATCCGAGTCGGCAACAAGACCGGATTCCTGACCCTGCTGTATTCGACCTCGATCTTCCCCAACCAGGTCGAGCTGGACCGTCTGATTACGGTCCCCCACCCGAACGGCATCCTCTACATCGTGCTAATCTCCCCGGAAAGCGAGCGCCAACAAGTAGACCGCGTCTTCGACCAGATGCTCCAGTCCATCCAGTTCACTTACTGAGAGCCGCCCCTCCCCCGTACGCCGTGGCGCGCGCTTCAGGCGAGGAACGGTTCGTCCGACAGCAGAGGGCTCAGGCGGAACGCCTCCCGCCGCGCGCGCGTGGACTTCACCACCCCCCCGTCGCCGAACTGCTTGCGCACTCGCGCCACCGACACGGCTTCCATCTTCTCCAGCAGCGCGGCTTCTCCCATCCCCGGCGCCAGCGACGCGCGGCAGATCGCCTCCGCTCCGCCGTCGCCATGCTGGTTCGCCAGGTCCAGCAGGAACGCGAAGGCGCGCTCGCTGCGCACCTGCGGCGCGAACAGGCGGATGCGCTCGAACGAAACCCGGTAAGCGGCCACGGCCAGATCCATCTGCACGCGCTGGAAGACGCGCTCCCGGCCCGCGGCCAGAAACCGCTTCAGCCACGGCTCCGCCACCAGGTTGAAGCGCGCATCCACCGTGGCCCCCGACGAATTGGTGCCGCCGCGCGGCTTGGCCGTGTGCGCGAGCAGCGCTTTGGCCAGCTCTGCGTCGCCGCCCCCGAAGATCGCGGTGAAGCGCGCCCCGTCGGCCGCGCAGAAGGCGCGCAACAACTCCGCCAGCCGCCCCGGCTTCTGCGCCCACTGGATCAGGCCGAACGACAGCCCCGCCTTGTCCGTGTTCTTGTTGATCGCGGTGAAGCAGCCGGCCGCTTCGAATTGCGCCGTCAGGCTCACCAGCCGCGGAAAGCCGGCCCACGAGAGGTCCAGCACCAGCGCCAGGTAGCCGCGCGAGGCGATCGGCTGCGGCGCCGGAACCTCTACCATCCGCTTCAGCGTCGCGGTGTCCACCGCGCCCGTCTGCGGCAGGGCATGCGTCTTCTGAAAGCCGGTCACCGCGGCCAGCGTTTGCGGTCCGAAACGCCCGCGGGAGGAGGAAAGCAGCCCCGGCAGCTTCCGATAGCCGTGCCCGATCAACAGGTCCTGCACCACGCCCACCGCCTCGGCGTCCGCCTCGCCCTCCGCCACCGGTTGCCCGCCGGCGCCCGCCAGAAGTGAATCGATGCGGTTGATGCCTGTGCTGACCATGCGCGGCCTCTCCCCCTGCCGTGTCTCCAACATAGCAAATCGGTTCACACCTCGACTCACACTGAAAACACGCCACTTGCTGCCGTTGCCCCGGGACCTCCATGCTACACTCGAATCGCCCGGCTCCGGCCTTGTTGCCACTCGCGGGCCGAAAAAGGAAAATTGACCAAACAAAACCAATTTTCTGCTTTGTTTGCAACAAATGTTGTCCGCGAAGAACCAAAGCTTCGCCTTTTCTTCGCCATTCCCTGAAAACGTCTTCAGCCCAGGCCCCGGCCTGCCGCTGGTAGGATAGTATGAAAGACCGGCATGACATTTGAAGACCTGGATCTCAAGAAGACCGTCAACCTCCCGCGCACCGAATTCGGCATGAAGGCCAACCTGCCCCAGACCGAGCCCAAGCTGCTCGAAAAGTGGGAACAGGACAAGCTCTACCAGCGGATT
>CAYOTD010000634.1:0-3401 GCA_964406685.1 uncultured Solibacteraceae bacterium
CCTTCCAGAACTTCTTCCGCATGTACAAGAAGCTGGCCGGCATGACCGGCACGGCCGACACCGAAGCCTATGAATTCCAGCAGATCTACGGCCTCGAGACGGTGGTCATCCCGACCAACCGGCCGATGATCCGCAAGGACATGAACGACCTGGTCTACCGCACCGCGGAGGAGAAGTGGCAGGCCGTGATCGCCGACATCAGCGACTGCCACAAGCGCGGTCAGCCGGTCCTGGTCGGCACCACCTCGATCGAGGTCAACGAGTTCCTGTCCGACCGCCTGGCCAAGCAGAAGCTGCCGCACCAGGTCCTGAACGCCAAGCAGCACGCCCAGGAAGCCCTGGTCGTGGCCGAAGCCGGCCTGCCCGGCGCCATCACCATCGCCACCAACATGGCCGGCCGCGGTACCGACATCGTCCTGGGCGGCAGCATCGCCAAGGAGACCGAGGCGATCCGGACCGACGAAAGCCTGTCCGAGGCCGACCGCGCCGCCCGCCTGGACGCCCTCAAAGCCGACTGGGGCAAGGTGCACGAACAGGTGTTGGCGGCCGGCGGCCTGCACATCATCGGTACCGAGCGGCACGAGTCGCGCCGGGTCGACAACCAGTTGCGCGGCCGTTCCGGCCGCCAGGGCGACCCCGGCTCCTCGCGCTTCTATCTGTCCCTGGAAGACCCCCTGCTGCGCATCTTCGGCGGCGAGCGCCTGGGCGCCATCATGGAACGCCTGAAGATGCCCGAGGGCGAGGCCATCGAGCACGGCATGGTCAACCGCTCCCTGGAATCCGCCCAGCGCAAGGTCGAGCAGCGCAACTTCGACATCCGCAAGCAGTTGCTGGAATACGACGACGTCGCCAACGACCAGCGCAAGGTCATCTACAGCCAGCGCAACGAGCTGCTCGAGGCCGAGGAAATCTCGGCCGGCATCCTGGGCATGCACGCGCAGATACTCAACGAGGTGATCAGCGAGCACATCGCGCCCGGCAGCATGGCCGAGCAATGGGACGTCGCCGGCCTGGAGACCGCCCTGGCGAGCGAGTTCCAACTCCAGTGCCCGATCCAGGCGTGGCTCGACGCCGACGAGAAGCTGGCCGAGCAAGGCCTCCGCGACAAGGTCGTCGAGACCGCCCGTGCCGTGTATGCCGAGAAGGAGGCCCTGGCCGGCGCGAACCTGCGCCAGTTCGAACGCGCCATCCTGCTGCAGAGCCTGGACAATCACTGGCGCGAGCATCTCGCGGCCATGGACCACCTGCGCCAGGGCATCCACCTGCGCGGTTATGCGGCCAAGAACCCGAAACAGGAATACAAGCGCGAGGCCTTCGAGCTGTTCGAGGCCATGCTGGGCACCATCGCCCGCGAGGTCTGCCAGATCACCCTGACCGTGCAGATTCGCAGCCAGGAGGACGTCGAGGCGGTGGAAGCGCAGGAACCGGAACTCACCAACATCGAGTACCGGCATGCCGAATACGACGAGGGCGAGGAGGCCGACGCCGAGGCCGAGGCCGAGGGGGAAGCGGCCGGCCAGCAGCCGTTCCAGCGCCAGTACCCCAAGGTCGGCCGCAACGACCCCTGCCCGTGCGGCTCGGGAAAGAAGTACAAGCACTGCCACGGCCAGCTGCAGTGATCCTGTAACGCATGTTCATATCGAATTCCCGGCGCTTCATCTACATCCATCTGTACAAGTGCGCCGGCACCAGCGTCGAATGCGCGCTGGCGCGGGCCCAGCATTGGAACGATCTGCTGCTCGGCAGCACCGCCCCGGGCGAGAGGATGCAGCACATCTACCGACGCCTGTTCGGGCTGCACAAGCACAGTTCCGCCCAGGAGGTCCGGCAGGTGGTGGGTGATGAGGTCTGGTCGAGCTATTTCACCTTCAGCACGGTGCGCAATCCCTTTGCCCGGGCCGTTTCCCAGTACACGTTCTCCCTGCAGCACTACCGCCGCAGCGGCCGGGTTCAGGCCGCCGTCGCGCGAGCCAAGGTGATGACCGGGCGGCGTCGGCCCGAAGAGTTGCGCTGGCCGTTCAATTACCCGGGGGTCCAAGCCATCCAGGAGACCGGCGGTGGGCGTGCCCGGTTCTCCGACTTCATCCGTTCCACCCGGCTCGACGGCTGGCCCGGCTTCAGTTGCCAATGCGACGAGTTGAGCGACGAGAGCGGCCGGTTGATCGTCGACGAGGCGATCAAGCTGGAGGAACTCGCCGCGGAATGGCCACGCCTCCGCACGCGGCTCGGCCTCGAGGAGCTTCCGCTCGGCGCCGAAAACGTCAGTGCCGGCGGGGCCAGCGTGGCGGATTTCTACGCCGACCCGGCCGATCGGGAATACATCCTGAACCGGTTCCGGAAGGACTTCGTCCACTTCGGCTATTCCGAGCAGCTCTGAGCACGGAGCGGCGGACATGGCCGCGCTTGGCGGACGCCGGCCCGGTCAACGGTGATATGCTGGCAGCGTGCGCGCAGCGGCGCCGGCCGCCGAGTGCCTAGCCAGCGGCCCCGACGGGCCCGGCAAACCCCGCAACCTTGTGAACGACAGTCATGGAAAGCTACAAACTCGTCCTCCCCGAACACCTCAATCATTACGGCTACCTGTTCGGCGGCAACATGTTGAAATGGACCGACGAGGTGTCCTGGATCGCCGCCAGCCGGGAATTCCCGGGCTGCAAATTCGTCACCGTGGCAATGGACAGCGTGGTGTTCAAGAAGAGCGTGCATCAGGGCGCGATCCTGCGTTTCTCCGTCAACCGCGGGGAATGGGGCGCAGCTCGGTACGCTATCACGTCGCGGTGTACTGCGACGACATCGAGACCGGCATCGAGGAGGCCGTCTTCGCCACCACGGTATCCTTCGTCTGCCTGGACAAGGAAGGCAACAAGACGCCGATCGAGCATCATTGACCGCCGCCCTTGAACTCGACGGGGATTTACCCGACAATATTTGTCAACTTTACGTCCGGAGCGCCCGATGCCCTATTTCATCTACCAGATCGGCCCACTCAACATCCTCAACAAGCGTGCCCAGGCGGACAGCTTCAAGGAGGCCAAACAGCTGGCCAACGATCTGCGCAAGGGCCTGGACCCGATGACCGGCAGCCAGATCAAGATGATCTTCGCCGAAAACGAACTGCAGGCGGAAGACACCCTGGCCCAGCCGCGCGAACTCGATCCCTCCCTGGCCGGCGACGACTATTGAGGGAACGGCCATGGAAGGCATGCTGAGCGAACTTGCCCAAGCCAGTTGCACGCCCTGCGAGGACGGCACGCCGCCGCTGTCGCCGGGGGAGATCGATATCCTGGTGCGCGAGCTGCACGGCTGGCGGGTGACCGATGGGCGCCTGGGCAAGGAGTTCCGCTTTGCCGACCACTACGCCACCATCGCCTTCGTCAACGCGGTGGCCTGGATTTCCCACC
>CAYOTD010000635.1:0-3392 GCA_964406685.1 uncultured Solibacteraceae bacterium
CCGCGAGCGGGCGCTGAAGGTGATCGACGCCACCTGTCCGCTGGTGACCAAGGTTCACCTGGAGGCGACGCGGTTCGCGCGGGAAGGCTACACGATCGTGCTGATCGGTCACAAAGATCACGACGAAGTGGTGGGCACGCTCGGCGAGGCGCCCCAGAACACGGTTCTGGTTTCCAACGTCGCGGATGTCGACCTCCTGGAGATCCGCGATCCCGGACGGATGGCCTATCTGACGCAGACCACGCTCAGTCTGGATGAAACGAGCGACATCGTGAAGCGTCTTAAGGAGAGGTTCCCGGCCATCGTGGGCCCGCCGGCGCAGGACATCTGCTACGCCACGGAGAACCGGCAGCAGGCGGTGAAGGCGGTCGTGCCGATGGTGGAACTGCTGCTGGTCGTGGGTTCGAAGAACAGCTCAAACTCGCGGCGGCTGGTCGAGGTTTGCCAGAAGACGGGCGTGCCGGCGTTCCTGGTGGACGACAAGAGCGAAGTCGACCCGGCCTGGCTGGAAGGCGTTGGATCCGTGGCGGTTACGGCGGGAGCATCGGCGCCGGAGAACCTGGTGGGCGAACTGATCGAGGAACTGCGCCGGCGGGGATTCGGCGAACTGGAAGAAGTCGAGATCAAGGACGAGGACGTTCGTTTCTCGCTGCCGCAGGAGTTGGCCCCCGCCCGGTCCCGGCTGACGACCATTACGACTACCGCATGAGTCCGAGCACCCAGGTCTGCGACGCTCTGGCGGCGGCGGCCGGCAAGGCCGCCGGCCGGGCGAGCGAGGCGCTGCTCTCGCTCCGCCGGCCGGAAGGGTACTGGTGGGCCGAGCTGACCGCGGACACGACCCTGGAATCCGACTACATTCTGTTGGAGTTGTGGCTCCATCCGCCGGCCGGGAGCCGGTGGGAGCCGCCCACGCGCGCGCGCGTGGACCGCGCCGTGCGGTCCATCCTGGAGCGGCAGTTGCCCGACGGCGGTTTCAGCATCTATCCCAAGGGCCCCTCCGAAATCAGCGCGTCGGTGAAGGCCTATTTCGCGCTGAAGGTGGCGGGCGTCCCGGCCACCGATCCCCGGATGGAGGCCTTGCGCGAGCGGATTCTGGCGCTGGGCGGGGTTCAAGCGGCCAACAGCTACACCAAGATCAACCTCAGCCTGTTCGGCCTTTACCCGCGGCGGAACGTGCCCTCGGTGCCTCCGGAGATGATGCTCCTGGGAAACCTGATCTACGAGATGTCCTCCTGGACCCGGGCCATCGTCATACCGCTGTCGATCGTACAGGCGCTCAACTCCGGGCGGCCGGTTCCGGAGGGATTCACGATCGAGGAGATCTTCCTGCCGGGCAAGAGCCTGGAGTTTGCGCGCGACCCCGGGCGCTTCTCCTGGCGCAACTTCTTCGTCACCGCCGACCGGCTCCTCAAGTACTGGGAGCGGCGCGGGTCGAAGCGGCTGCGGCGGATGGCGATCCGCGCCGCCGAGCAGTGGATGCTGGAGAGGTTCCGGCACAGCGACGGGCTGGGAGCCATCTACCCCCCGATGATGTATGCCATCATGGCGCTGGATCTGCTGGGGTACGCCCCGGACCACCCCGAGCGGGCGGAGGCACAGCGGCAGTTCGAACGCCTCATCGTCGAGAGGGACGGCCAGTTCTACTTCCAGCCCTGTTTCTCGCCGGTGTGGGATACGGCCATCGCGCTGTTCGCTCTGGGCGAGGCCGGCGCCGTCCCGGCCGAGGCCGCGCGCCGGGCGGCCGACTGGCTGCTCACGAAGGAGGTCCGCCGCAAGGGCGACTGGAGCGTCAAACGGCCCAAGCTGGAACCGGCGGGATGGTACTTCGAGCTGGCCAACGAGTTCTATCCCGATATCGACGACACGGCCATGGTACTGTTGGGGCTCAGGCACGCGCAGGCCTCGGACCCGGCGGCCCAGGAGGCGAGCCGGAAGCGGGCCGTCGAGTGGCTGCTGCACATGCAGTCGCGCGACGGCGGGTGGGCGGCGTTCGACGTCGATAACAATTGGGGCCCGCTGAGCGACGTGCCGTTCGCCGATCACAACGCCATGCTCGACCCGACCTGTCCGGACATCACCGGCCGGGTGATGGAGGCCCTTGGCGTCCACGGAATCGCGCCGGAGCACCCGGCGATGCGGCGCGGCGCCGCGTACCTGGTGCGCACGCAGGAACAGGACGGGAGCTGGTACGGCCGCTGGGGAGTGGATTACATCTATGGTACCTTCCTCGCGCTGCGAGGGTTGCGCGCGGCCGGCCACGACGACCGCGAGGCGCACATCCTGCGCGCGGGGGAATGGCTGCGGTCGATCCAGAACGCCGACGGCGGTTGGGGAGAGAGCTGCGCGAGTTACGACCGCGGGGCGTATTGCGCGGGTGAAAGCACGCCAACGCAAACCGCCTGGGCCGTTCTGGGGCTGCTGGCCTCGGGCGATAGCGGCAGCGAAAGCGTGCTGAACGGCATCGAATATCTTGTGGAGACGCAACGCGCCGATGGGACCTGGGAGGAAGAGGTCGCCACGGGAACCGGTTTTCCAAGGGTCTTTTATCTGAGCTACCACTACTACCGCAACTCGTTTCCGCTGCTGGCGCTGACCAGCTATCTGAGGACCGTGAAAGGGGCCAAGGAATGAGATTCCCGCTGTCGCTGACCGCCGGCATGGCCGGCTACATCGCCAAGAACAAGCTCCGCCCGAAACCGGAGTGGCAGGTGAACGCCTCGGCCAAGGGCGACCCGGCGAATCCATTCCGCATCCTTCACGCCAAGGGCGAGCGGCGCGCGCTGCGACACCCCCATCCGCTGATCAGAAAGCGGTTTCCGCTGGTGTTGATGCTGGAGCCGCTGCACGCCTGCAACCTGACCTGCACGGGTTGCGGCCGCATCCGCGAGTACGAGACTACGATCACCCAGCGGCTGAGCGTGGAGCAGTGCCTGAAGGCGTCGGAGGAGTGCGGCGCGCCGATCGTTTCCATCTGCGGCGGCGAGCCGCTGCTATATCCCGAGATCGGCCTGCTGACGGAGAAACTGCTGGAGCGCAACCGCCACATCTACCTGTGCACGAACGGCATGTTGCTGCGCAAGCGGTTGGGCGAATTCCGGCCCGACCCACGGCTGTTCATGAACATCCACCTGGATGGCATGGAAAAGTCGCACGACACCGCGGTCGAGCGTGAAGGAGTCTTCCGCGCGGCGGTGGACGGCATCCGCGCCGCCAAGGAGCCGCCCGAGGTGATCATCGTCACCGGCCGCGGCGATCCCGACGGCGCGGAGCTGGCCCTGCGCTGCGGGGCCTGGGACTACATCGAGAAGCCCGCCTCGGTGGACCGCATGATCCTGCCCATGCTGCGCGCCCTGGCCTATCGCGACGAGAAGCGCCGCCGCCGCGCGCCCGTG
>CAYOTD010000636.1:0-3392 GCA_964406685.1 uncultured Solibacteraceae bacterium
GGCAGTGCGCGCCGCCGGCCGCGAAGAGGACGTCGCCATTGTGGGCCAGAACGCCACCGGAGAAACCTGGGAGGAGATCCGCAATCCGGAAAGCCGGCTGATCGCTTCCATCGCCTACTTTCCGGAGCGGTACGGGCCGAAGTTGGTACGCTTGGCGCAATCGATCCTCAACCGCGAACCGGTTCCGCCCGCCGCTTATACCGACCATCTCGTGCTCGACAGCGGAAACATCGACCGCTTCTACGGCAGGAAGTAGCGGCGCGGCGGCCCGTACCCGCCGCGCCGCTGGTGGGAGTGGCTACCACGACAGACGAACGGATAGCTGCATCTCCCGAGGCTTGTTGGTCTGTCCCTGGGTGCTCAGGATTCCCGAGGACGAGACCGACGTCGAATTGTTCGGGTGGTTGAAGACGTTGAAGGCGTCGACGGTGAACCGCAGCTCGATGCCCTCGCGGATGCGGATGCGCTTGAACAGCGAGGCGTCGAAATTCCGCCAGCGGGACGTCGGGAAGTACTGGTTGCGCCACGGATGCAGCCCCGTATCGTAGGTAGTGCGCTGAATCGTGCCGTTGTTCAGTTGGATCCAGACCGTGTTGGTGTCCCAGTAGGTCGACAGGTTCGTGTTCGCCGGAGCGTTGGCCGGCATCGTGGTGGAGCCCCAGGGAATCAACGGGGTCATGGCGGGCTTGTAGTTCGACGGTACGCCCATCACGCCGTTGGGCTTTCCGTTGGCGTCCGTGCTGTTGATCCGGTTGGAGGGGATGTAGCCGTTGTACATCAGGTAGCCGGGATAGCAGGTCCCCGAGCGGCAATCCTGGATGGGATAGTCGTAGCCGTAGAACTCCAGCGCCGCTCCCGTGTAGTTCCAGTAACTCGTGGTAAGCGAGCCGTAATTGCTGCGGAAGTCGCCTAGTCCGGCCAACTGCCATCCTCCGATCAGCTTCTCCACCACACCCGTGGCGTTGCTGCCGAACTTCTTGCCGCGGCCGAAGGGCAGATCCACCAGAAAGTTGTACCGCATCCGGTGCTTGGGCACGGATACGTCGCGGGCGTAGTTCAGGAACCGGTTGCGGGCGTCGTAGTCTTCCGGAACCGCGCCCGGCATGAACTGATTGACCGCCGAAACCGGCGAGGTGTAGCCGCCGCCGCTGTCCGTTCCACCGGCGCGAAAGGCGTTGCCGATCACGTAGCTCATCTGAAACGCGATGCCCTTGCTGTACTGCCGCTCGAGCTGAAACTGCACTCCGTTGTAGTTCGACCAGCCGCTCTTGCGGTATTCCACGAGCGAGCCGTACACGGTCTGGTCGAAATTCCGCCGCGCCACGTTGGCCATCGCACCGGTGGGCGCCGGCTCCCGCTTGGTCTCGTACCAGATGTAGGCCGGCATGTTGTCGTTATAGAAATACCCCTGGATCTGGTGGCCTCCGTGGTTGCCCACATACCCGGTGCGCACGATGGTGTCGGCCATGATCTGCTTTTCGATGGTGAAGTTCCAGTCGTGCACGTAGTCGGTGGGCTGGTCCGGGTTGAAGTAGTAGTTGTACGTGGTGCCGGGGTTGATCCCCTGGGGATTCGACAGCGACACGGCGTCCCTGCTATTCAAGCCGGCGATGATAGTGGGCACGGAGCGCATGCCGTAGGCCCCGATGCCGTCGGGGGACTGCGCGGAGTCGGTCAGAACGAAGTTGTTGAAACTGGCCGTGTACGGGGTGTTGGCGGCCGATTGGTCCATCCAGGTCCAGATGCCGTCGTTGAAATACGACGTGCTGAAGCCGGAGCGGATGACGAAACTCTTGCGCCCGTCGCCCACCCGGTAGGCCAGGCCCACGTGCGGTCCGAAATCCTTCCAGTTGTCGTAGGCCAGCTTCTGCGGCAGCCCCACCTGGTCATAGGTGGCGAACTTCACGCCGATCTGCTGGTAACGCTGGATGGCGACAGGCAGAGTGATCCCCTTCTGATAGAGGTAGTCGAGCGACTGGCTCAGGACGATGGATTTGCTCGCCGGGTCGAATCCCGAAATGGTAACTCCGTCCTTGTCGCTGATGAAGGGAGAGAGCTGCCAGCGAAGACCCAGGTTCAAGGTGAGACGCGGAGTGACCTTGATGTTGTCCTGGAAGTAGAAGGCGTGCTCATGCCGCCGCAGGCGGAAAAGGCCTTTGCGTAAGGGGGTGCTGTAGCCCGCCAGACCCAGATACACGTTGGCGATGTTGTGCCCCGTGCGGGTGGTGCCCAGCGGCGAGGTGCGCGAACTGCTGGGGTCGTACAACGCCGTCGAGGAGTTGTTGTAGTCGACCTGGCCCGTGTTGAACATCAACTGCGGCAGCGTGTTCAACACGTCGTAGCGCAGGTGCGCGCCAAACTGGAGCTCATGCTTCCCGATGATCTTCGTGACATTCTCGTCGACAATGTAGAAGGTGTAGTGGCGTTCGTTCTGGTTGACCGGCCGCAGGTAGTTGGTGGCGCCGAAGCCCACGTTGGAGAAATAGGGGAATCCCTTCGACTTGAACGGGTTGGGCAGCCCGAGTTGGTCGGTGTAGCTCACGCCCGGCTCGCCGGTGAGGCTGCTCCGCCAGTCGTACGACGCGCTGAACACGACCTCGTTGATGAGCGTGGGCGAGATGGTCCGCACCCAGCTTGTCGCCAGACTGCGGTTGGCGTTGTCCACGTTGTAGTAGCAGCCGACTTTGTCGTTGGTCGGCAGGCACTGCGAAATGTAGAGCCGGTCCTGCCCGCCCTGGCTGTAGCGCGCGTAGAACGTGTCCTTGTCCGAGAAGCGGTGGTCGAACCGCTCCGTGATGGTCCACTGGTTGGTGTTGTTCTCGCCCGGCCCGTACCAGTTGGCTTCCAGCAGCGGATTGCGGTCCGGGAACGTGGGAGTGGGCATCACGCTGAAGAAGTACTTGCCCAGCGGGCTCAGCCGGCTGGGGTCGATCTGGTTGAGCTTGCCGCCGTAGGAGAAAGGCTGCCGGCTCCAGGTGTTGGTGTCGGTGCTCCAGGGATCGTAGATCGTATAGAGCCGGCCCTGGCTGTCCTTGAGGCCGCTGAAGTCGCCGTTCGCCATGGCGGTGGTGGGAACATAGCCCGACATGGAGGTCGGATTGATGTTGCGGTACATCTCGATGGAAGTGAAGAAGAACGTGCGGTTCTTGCCGTTATACAGCTTGGGCAGGATCACCGGTCCGCCCAGGGTGCCGCCGTACTCGTTGCGGCTCAACTCCGGAAACGCGCCGAAGTCGGTCCGCGACCGGGCCTTCCCGTAAGCGTTGTTCCGGTTGGTTTCGAACGCGGTGCCGTGAAAACTGTTGGTGCCGCTCTTGGTGGACATGACGATGCTCGTCATGCGCGAGAATTTGGCCGAACTGGCGTTGTTCTCCACCTTGAATTCCTGGATG
>CAYOTD010000637.1:0-3384 GCA_964406685.1 uncultured Solibacteraceae bacterium
GGCCGCGCCACGGCCTTCACCACGCAACGCTCCGGCACCGGGATCGACCCCCTGCCGGTGCCGGCCGAAAACTCGCCCGCCGGGACCGGGAGCGCGGACTGGATCGCCGTGTGCGGGAGCTTCAGTTCGGCCAGTTTCTCGCACGGCTGCTGGGCGCAGAGGGCCGCCGCCAACAGGAGCGGGGCGACCGGAATCAGGCGGTGTAGCATGGGGGTATCCTCCTCAGGGGTAGCGTCCAGCGTATCAGTTTGCCGGGATGGACGCGAGTTCGGGCTTGACGGCTCAATTTCTTCCGGATAAAATTATTCTATCCGGGTAAATCATGACAAGCGATAGTCACTCTGTGAGTTGCACCGCATTTGAGGGCAGCCGACGGATCGCCTCCGGCGACCTGCGCCAGGTTGTTGAAAAGGCAAAGGAAGTAGTGGACCGGGAAGGCCATGCTCCGGTGCTCCTCTTCGACAACAACACCAGCGAACCGATCGAAGTGGATTTCCGAGGGACCGCCGCCGAAGTTCTGGAGCGGCTGGGCGGATCTGCGCGCCGGCCGGGCCGCCCCAGACTGGGCGTGGTGGCCCGCGAAGTGACTCTGCTGCCGCGGCACTGGGATTGGCTGAACACCCAGCCCGGCGGCGCCTCCGTTGCGCTACGCAAGCTGGTCGAAGAGGCCCGGCGCTCCCACGCCGGCCGGGACCGCGTGCGGCGATCCCAGGAGGCGGCCTACCGCTTCCTGTCCGCGATGGCGGGCAACGAACCCGGCTTCGAGGAAGCGATTCGAGCCCTGTTCGCCGGCGACCGGGAGCGTTTCGATGGGTTCGCCGACGGCTGGCCCGCCGACGTCCGCGATCACGCGAAGACGCTGGCCGCCGCCGCGCTCACCCCGCTCGCCTGAGCGCCGCGGCCGGAGTTCGCCGCCGGCGACCGGGTAAGCGGGCTATCGGTTTCGGCGGCCGAAAAGCTCTCCCTGCGGACCGGCCGGGCGCTCACGGGATGCCGGCGATTCGCCACTGGCGCCGGCTTCGTCTCCGTAGACCAGTTGCCGCAGTTGGGAAACGACGGCCAGGAGAGTCTCGGCTTGTGCACTCAATTCCTCGCTGGAGGAGGCCGACTCCTCGGCGGTGGCCGCATTCTTCTGGGTGACTTGGTCCATTTGCGACATGGAATCGGAGATCTGCCGCATCCCCTGCGCCTGTTCCCGGGTGGCGCCATCGATCTCGTCGACGACCTTGCGGACCTTCTCGGCGCCTTCGGTGATCGTGACGATAGAGGCGGCCAGTTGTCCCAGCTTGACACTGCCTTCTTTCGAGTTGGAGACCGAGTCGCCGATGAGCGCGGTAGTATCTTTGGCCGCCTGTGCGCTTCGGTGCGCCAGGTTCCGTACCTCGTCGGCCACCACGGCGAAGCCCATTCCGGCCTCGCCCGCCCGCGCCGCCTCGACGGCCGCGTTCAGCGCCAGGATGTTGGTCTGAAAGGCGATGTTGTCGATGACCCGGATGATCTTACCGATCCGGTCACCGGAATCGGTGATCTTGCGCATGGAACCCAGCATTTCCGCCAGCAGCCGGTTGGCGTCGGCGACGGTCTGTGCCGTGTTCTTCATCAAGCCGGCCACCTCTCCGGCATTTTGCGCGTTGCGCTGCGTCAACGAGGTGATGGCCTGCGTGGAGTCGGAGATTGTCTGGATGGACGCCGCCTGTTCAGCGGCGCCCTGCGCCAGCGACTGGCTGCCGGAGGCGATCTGGTTGGAAGCCGAGGTGAACTGGCTGGCGCTGTTGTCGAGATCCCCCACCACCCGGATGATAAGCCGGGAAGCCCTGGTGGCGACGATCCAGACCGCGCCGCCCATGACAGCCAATGTGCCAATCCCGAAGAACAGCAGGAAGAACCGGACCGTTCGCACGCTGGCGAACAACTCCTGGTCCGGAACGACGCTCACCACGATCCACGGTTTCTTGCGTCCCCGCTGGAAGGCGGCTGACTTTGGCACGTTCTCGAAGGTGTAGTGCATAGATCCGGAACCGCGGTCCAGCATGGCGCGGCCGAAATCGGTCTTGGAGAGGTCCAGCGTCAGGATCTTCTTCGCGTCGGGATGCGCCAGCGCCAGTCCCGACGCATCCATCATGTACACGTATCCGGTTGCCCCGACCTTCTGCTTGTTGATGAACTCGTTGGAGAACTCCGACAGCTCAATCGGCGTCCCCAGGATCCCGACAAGCTCTCCACCGGCCACTATGGGTGCCGTCACCAGAGAAACCGGCCGACCCGTGGCGGGCGATTTCATCGCATCTCCCACCCAGATCTGGCCCTGGCGGGCGCGCTCCGCATTGATCCGGAAGCCCTCCAACGCCGAGATATCGATGCCGACCGATCCTCCATCGATCGAGTCCAGAAACAGCTTCCCGCCCGCGTCGGCGAGGAAGACGTTTTCGTAGAAGGGCGAACGCTGGTGGATCTTCTTCAACGCCTGCTCGGCTTCCACCCGTCTCTGGCCCTGGCAAGCGGCCACGAACACTTCCATCTCGCTCAAGGTCCGCGCGTCGCGCTCGCGGCTGTCCAGCCACAGGTCCAACTCTTCAACGGTCTTCGCCACCACGCTGCGCATTTCCGCCTCGGATTGAGTGGAAAGCGCGCGCGACATTACAAGGTTGAGTCCCAACAGAAGGGCGGTCGAAGAGATCACCAGGACCGCTGTTGTCCAGAGCACCAGTCTGCCGCGGAGGCCCAGCCGAGAGGTCGTCACACCCCTCTCATCGGCCTCCGGACAGGCAATCTGAGAGGCCGTGTCGCCTCCCGCATGCGGCTTCGGCGGCCGGCGAGGGGTCTCAGGGGTTGTCCGGCGCGATTCGGGCCGGCACGGCTTCCGCTTCCGCCAGGGAAGCTCCGGTCCTGGCCGAGATGTTCATCGAGCAGAACTTCGGGCCGCACATCGAGCAGAAGTGAGCGTCCTTGAAGCCCGACTCCGGCAGCGTCTCGTCGTGCATCGTGCGGGCGGTTTCCGGATCCAGGGACAGCTCGAACTGGCGGTTCCAGTCGAACCGGTAGCGGGCGCGCGACAGCTCGTCGTCGCGGTCGCGGGCGCCCGGGCGGCGGCGTGCGATATCGGCCGCGTGGGCGGCGATCTTGTAGGCGATGATGCCCGCCTTGACGTCTTCGCGGTTGGGGAGCCCCAGGTGCTCCTTGGGGGTCACGTAGCACAGCATCGAGGCGCCGTACCAGCCGATCATGGCCGCTCCGATAGCCGAGGTGATGTGGTCGTAGCCCGGGGCGATATCGGTCACCAGCGGCCCGAGGGTGTAGAACGGGGCCTCGTGGCACATCTCGACTTCCTTTTCCACCTGCAACTGGATCTGGTCCATGGGGATGTGGCCGGGGCCCTCGATCATC
>CAYOTD010000638.1:0-3384 GCA_964406685.1 uncultured Solibacteraceae bacterium
CCTCGAGCTGGATCGGCAGCGTGGGACACAACTGCCGGAAGCGCCGCATGACGGCTTCCATTCCCACGCACCCGTCTCCCAGCGCCAGCCATTGGAAGGCGGCGCCGTCGGGCCGCTCGAACACCGCCATGTCGCGGAAATGCGACGTGACGGCATATGGGGCCAGGATCTCGAGGGTCTCCATCGGGTCTTCCAGCACGTGTCCGGTGTTGCCGGCGTCGTAGCAGCAGCCGGCGTAGTCCTTCCCGGCCTCTTCGCAGATCGTCTTCAGCTCCACGGCCTCCAGGTCGCCGTGGTTCTCCAGCGCGATCTTCACTCCCAGATCGGCCGCTTCGGAGCGCACCGCGCGAAACACCTTCACCGTTGCCTCCATGTGCGCCTCCATGGGCAGCCTGCCGCGCCGGTCGGCCGGGCTCCCCATGAAGCAGCGCAGCGAGCGGGCGCCCACGGCCTTGGCAACGCGCAATCCCTCGGCGAGAGTCTTGGCGGGATCGCCGCTTTTCGGGTTGTAGGCCGTCGTGGTCGGGCAGATGCAGCCGATGCCGGCGTCGATCTCGATGCCCAGCCGCTGGGCGTGGTCTTTCACCTTTTGTAGATACCCCGGTTCCAGGCTTTCGTAGTCGCCCAGGCTGGAGATCTGGATCGTGTTCAGTCCGATTCGCCCCGAGTAGTCCAGCAGTTCGATCGCTTTCCATCGAAACGCGCGGATCGAGTAGCTGTCGATTCCCAGGCGGGCGCGGCCCGCCCCCGCCTGCCCCAGGGCAAGCGCGGCGGGCGCCGATTGCAGAAAGGTCCGGCGAAGCATGATACGAGTCTATCCGATCGTTCTACAATACGGCGTTGAACCCGTTGGGCGAAATCCTGCGCGCCGAAATCGGGCGCAACGGCCCGCTGCCGTTTCCCCGCTTCCTGGATCTCGCGCTCTATCATCCCGAGCACGGCTATTACCGGCGCGCGTCATCGCCCTTCGGCCGCGCGGGCGATTTCTACACCGCCGCGCAACTCCAGCCGGTCTTCGGCCGCCTGATGGCCGCCGTTGTCCGCCGCCTGCGGAACGAGTTGGGCGGCCCGGCGGAGTTCACCGTCGTCGATCTCGGCGCGGGGCGCGGCGATATGGCGGAGGCGTTCTCCGAGTTCCGCTACGTGCCGGTGGAGTGGGGCCGCGAGCCGCTGCCCGAGCGGATCACCGGCGTGGTCTTCGCCAACGAGTTCTTCGACGCCCTTCCCGTTCACGTGGTGAAGTGGACTGCCGGGGGATTCCATGAGATGCGGGTCGGCTGGGGCCGCGATCGCTTCGTCTGGGTCGAGGGCGCCGCGCCGGCGCCCGACGTCGAGCGCTACCTGCGCCGCTACGCCCCGCCGCGCGAGGAGGGAATGATCCTGGAGGCCAACCTCGAAGCCCTGCGCTGGATCGACCGCATCGCCGCGCGGCTCGAGCGCGGCTTCCTCCTGGCCATCGACTACGGCTGCACCACCGCCGAGCTGGCGCGCTTTCCGCAAGGCACGCTCATGACGTACCGCCGCCACACCGCGTCCGCCGACGCTCTCGCCGATCCCGGCGAGCGCGACATCACGGCGCACGTGAACTTCACCGCTCTGGAGGATCACGCCCGCCGCGCCGGCCTCGCGGTTCTCCGCCGGGAGCGCCTGGCGCAGACGCTCATCACGGCGGGACAGCCCGACGGCTTCGCCGCGGCCCTCGCCGCGGTCAGCGAGCAGCGCGCGCTCGCGCTCCGCCTCCAACTGAAGACGCTGCTGTTCGGCATGGGGGAGAGCTTCTGGACGCTGCTGCTCGGCAGGGGAACGTCGGAAGGGCAATAAAAAAGGCCCCGATCTCTCGGGGCCGGTTCAACTGAACTCTGCCGCACCCTAACGGGCGCCGGGGCTACTTCTTCTTCTTCGGAGCAGCCTTCTTCTTCGCGGGCGCCTTTGCGGCCTTCTTCGTTGCGTTCTTCATCGAGTGATTCTCCCTTAACATCAAATTTGCGATCTCCGCAGGAGACCGCAGCGTGATTCATATATAAGATGCTTTCGTTCGAAAGTCAAGGAAAAAATGATCGTAGCGGTCCCGCGCGCGAGCTCTCGAGGCCGCCGGAGCGCAAAAACGTTTATGGGCGAATTTGTTTTCCCTCTCCGCGGCGCTTTGCTAGCATGACAGCAGAATGAAGCTCCGCGCCCTCGCCGTCCTCGCCGCCGCGGCCCTTGTGTGCGCCGGATGCGCGAAGAGAGCGCGGCCGCGCGCCGCGCGTCCGGTGAAGATCGGCCACACCGAGACCTGTGTGGCGAGCTGGTACGGCGATCCGTATCACGGACGCCGCGCCGCCAACGGCGAGATCTACGACATGAACCAGCCGACCGCGGCGCATCGCACCTTTCCGTTCGGAACCTGGGTGCGCGTCGAGAATCTCGAGAACGGAAAATCGGTCGAGGTGCGCATCACCGACCGCGGTCCCTTCGTCAGGGGCAGGTGCATCGATCTGTCCCGCGCCGCCGCGCGCTCGATCGAGATGATCGGTCCGGGTACGGCGCGCGTCCGCCTGGTCGTGATCCGTCCGCCGGAGCGAGTCGCCGGCGGCGAGTGGTTCGCGGTGCAGGTCGGCGCGTTTCGCGATCGCGATCGCGCCGAGCGGTTGCGCCGCGACATGGAGCGGCGCTACGCGCCCGCGCGCCTGGTCGAACGCGAAGGCTCGCCGGTGATGTGGCGGGTGCTCGTGGGGAACGAGCCCACCGTCGAGGCGGCTCAGGCCCTGGCCGGCCGGCTCCACGCCGCCACCGGCTCCGCTTTCGTCGTCCGCCTCGACCAGCCACAACCCTGAAGTGGCAGGAATCCCCAAACGCTACAGCATGTTACCGTACTCTCCACCCATCCGTGGGGGGGTAGTACTCCGCATAAGAGTTCCCCCCGCATCAGCGGGGGGGGCTATTGCCGCACAAAACTATCCGGTAGAGTTTTTCCTTACGGCACACACCAATAAATGATAGACAGACCCGGTAGGGGTCGAAGGCAAGGTGTGCGTGAAGGAGAGCGGGTCGGTGGAATACGCGAGTTTGGCGCAGGTGCTGGTCGGCCAGTCGGCACGGATGAGGCAGATTCTCAGAATGACGGAAAAACTCGGCCGTTGCCGGTGGCCGGTTCTTCTGTTGGGAGAGACCGGGACGGGGAAGGAGGTCGTCGCCCGGGCGATTCACCAGAGCTCTAAACAGGGGCCCTTCGTTACCATCGACTGCTCGTCCATGGTGGGCCCGCTGATGGAAAGCGAGCTGTTCGGCCACGTCAAAGGCGCCTTCACCGGAGCCTTTCAATCCAAGCTCGGCCTCATCGAGATGGCCAACGGAGGCACCGCCTTCTTCGATGAGATCGGCGAGCTGCCTCTCGACCTGCAA
>CAYOTD010000639.1:0-3383 GCA_964406685.1 uncultured Solibacteraceae bacterium
CGAGCTCGCCCTGAATATCGCCGACCACCATCCCGTCGGGATGGGCCGACAACAGAAGGCGGATGATTTGCAGCCTTGGTTCGGCGCCCAACGCCGCAAACCGGTCCGCGTAGCGCGTCACCTGTTCGGGTCGCGAAGCCGTCCGGGTGGTCGCCATATATTTCGATGATAGTAGAAATATCGAATCACGTCAAGACCCTTCTGCGCTGTGCGCTCGCCTTATTGCGCGGGCCCGCCCGCCTCGCTTGCAAAATGGTTCACAAACGAAGATAATCGATTCGTCTTTTCAAGGAGGTGGGAGAAGTGACGAACTTCTGCGCGGCATGCGGTTCGCCGGTCCAGCCAGGAATGAAATTCTGCATGGGTTGTGGGAAGCCGCTGCCGGAGGCAGGCGCGGCACCGGCGCCTCCGTCGGGATATCCGCCGCTCCCGCCGCCGCCACCTCCACCGCGGCCGGCTTACGGGGCGCCTCCTCCTCCGCCGCCGTTCGCCGCTCCGCCGCCGCCCCCTCCTCCGCCGAGACCGGCCGCTGCTCCGCCGCCGCCACCTCCGCCCCCGCCGCCGGCGTACGGTGCTCCGCCGTCCTATCAGGCTCCGCCGCAGTATCAGGCGCCGCCGCAGTATCAGCAGCCTGCCCCCGGCTTCCAGCCCCCGCCGCAGGGTGGTGGTTGGTCGGCGCCGCCCCTGCCGCAGGGTGTGGCCGCCGCCATGGCTCCGGCGGAAGGGGGACTGCCGCCGTCCCCGCAGCCCTGGGATCTTCAGGTCACCATGGCCGGGGTTGGCGAGAACCTCTGCCGCTCGCTCGGCCTGTCGAAGCCGGGGATGCCGATGGGCTTCCTCGAAATGTTCGTGCGCGGCGCGTTCCTGGACGGGCGCGTCTACCGGCAGGCGGCGCTCGACGTGAACGGCAACGGTGGCGCGGCGATGGCGCTGGTGATTCCGTTCGTGGCGGCAGCCATCGGCTCCACCCTGTTGGGGTCGGTGTTCAGCGTCGGCTTTGCTTTCGGCCGCATGTTCGGCCTGTACGCCATCTACTCGATGGTCGTCTCGGCGGTGATCGGGATTGTCGCCCTCATCGTCGCCCTGTTTGTCATGGCGGCGCTGTCGCAGTCCATCACCGGATGGAAGCTCGGCTTCGGGCAGATCTTCCGGGCGTTGGCCTACGCCCAGTCGCCGGGGATTTTTGGGATCGTCCCCTTCCTCGGCTGGCTGCTCGGCCTGTGGCGGATTCCCACCAGCTTGTGCGCCATTCGCGAGATCTGCGGCGGCGACGGCGCCAAGGCGGCCATCCTGCTGGTGATCGGCGCGGTGGCGTCGATTATCCTCACCCTGGTGCTTTCGCCGCTCCTGCTGGCCGGTTTCGCGTTCCTGCGCTGAGGAGGGCGAATGACTTTCGAGGAGGCTGCCGGCCGGTACGCGGAGTTGCGCACGCAGCTCCAGGATGGACGTTTGGATTTCGCCGACTTTCAGGCCGCGGTGGCGCGCCTGACGGTCGTGGATCCCAACGGCGAGTGGTGGCAAATCGACGCCGCCAGCGGGGAATGGCTGCACTGGAACGGCTCGGCCTGGATTCGCCCCGGAGCCCCGGAAGAGCCCAAACCGGAACCCCCGCCCGAGGCGCCCAGGCGGGAATACTCCCTGCTGATGCAGACGCAGGACTACCGCACCGCGCTGAAACCCGGCGCGGAGGATGCCCTCTGGGTCTATGCGTCGGTGACCTGTTCGGATGCCGCAGTGGACTGCTCCGGGCTGGCCGGCGGCATCCAGTTCCAGGCGGGCGGGGCGAACGCAGCCTGGCTGGCGCTTAGCCCGCCGGCGCCGGTGGCGGGAGCGGCCGCCGTCCTGGTCACCGCCGCTGCGCCCGATCCGGCGGCGGCGCCGTTCCCCGGCGGCGTCAAGGTCCTCGCCACGGCGGCGATCGAAGGACAGAACCTCTCCGCCGAAGTGACGCTGGAGATCGCTGGCGCGGCCGCGGATGCGGTCGCGGCCGTCGCCGCCGCCGAACTGGCGCCCGTGGTCTGGGCAACCCAGCCGGACCCGCGCGAGCACAAGGGCGCAACCCTGGCTTGCGGGGAGCTGCTGGCCGACGGTGAGGACGAGCTCGAAATCGCGGTGATGTATCTGCCCGCGGAGTTGGTCACTGAGGGCGCCGACCCGGCCGCTTTGACCGCCCAGGCATCCACCATGGTCCGCCTGAAGCAGGCCGGCATCGGCGGATCGGGCCGCGAGAACCTGGTGGCAGACAGCGCGCCCTCCGGCGCCCCCGGCGTGTTCCGGTTCCGCGTTCGGTCCCGCCGTCCGTTGCTGGCGACGGTGGAGAACGCCGGCGTCGATGTCGCCCTGGAGGTCGAAGGCGAACTGGCCCCGGAGGCCGCGGGCCGGTACCGCCTGCGCGAGACCCCGACGCGCTTCGCGATCCGCTGCAAGTTCCTGTTCATGAAACTGATCGTGGTGCCGGCCGCGCGGCAGGGCGCCTCCCAGGCCATCGCCTACGTGGGTAGCGCGCCGGGGACGCCGCAGCCGCTCAGAGACGTCACCTGCCAGTTGGATCTCGTCTCGCTCGGCAGCGGCCCCTCCCTGGTGCTGCGCGACGATCCGGCCAAGCGGACCGCGCCTTCCGGGCTGGTTTCCTGGACGCTGGAATACAAGGGCGCAAGCTGGAACAACGTCGGCGAAGCGCGGTTCAAAGTCCGCGCCGGGATCAAGGGACTCGAAGGCGCGCCGCTGGAAGCCACCTGGGTCGAGATCGACGTCAACGCCAACGGGCAGGGCTACCTGTCGGCCCTGGGCGCCGCAGCCCCCGAGCTCGGGCTGAACAACCCCTCCTTCCAGGGGCGCGGCGGCATCCTCGCCCAAATGTGGCCGGACTCGCTCGCCGGTCTGTTGAACGATGTCTGCGCGCTGGCCGCCGAATCGGATAACTGGCGCCATTACACCTCTCCCCAGATGCGCGACCGCATGTGGCGCTTCGCGCTCGAGCGCCGTTTCTCGAGCGATCTCAACCTGGCCTCCGCCATGAACGGACTGGAGTTCGCCCGCTATGAGATCGCTCCCATCCACGTCTGTTGCGCGCTGGCCCTGGCGGGCAACGAGGAGCCCTACTTCGTCGACCCGTGGTGGGAGCAGGTCTACCATCCCGACCGGTCGGTGGTGAGCGAGGGCCCGGTGAAGGACCGCCTGGAGGCCGGCCTCGTCCTGCTGGAGACCGTCGGCGCCGCCGTGCTGGTGAAGATGGGCGCGGCGGGCTCGGCCGCCGCCGGCGAGAAGGCCATCCGCGACTGGCTGGCGTGCGGCCTGACGGGTTCTCCCGTCGAGGTGGGCGAAGGCGCCACCGCCGTCGGCCGCCACCGGTTCCGCTTCGGCAAGGTCGCCCTCGCGCGGGA
>CAYOTD010000640.1:0-3375 GCA_964406685.1 uncultured Solibacteraceae bacterium
AAGGTGGGTGCGGTAAACCCGAACAACTACGTGATTCTCGGCGCACACTACGATTCGGTCAACAACCCCGGCGCGGACGACGACGCCAGCGGGGTCGCGGCGCTGCTGGAAGCGGCGCGCGTGCTGTCGAACTACACCTTCGAGAACACGCTGGTATTCGCCGCCTTCGACCGGGAGGAGCAGGGTCTGCGGGGCAGCGCGGCGTGGGCCGCCGCGCATTCCACCGCCACCATCACCGGCATGTTGGAGCTGGACATGATCGCGTACAACCCCGGCGGCGCGAACACCGCCGGGACATACACGGTCAGCGGGACGGCGAACGCGGCGTCGATCGCCCTGGCGAACTCGATTACGAATTACAGCGGAGGGTTGACCGTGGCCTATCTGCGCGCGACCAACCGCAGCGACCACGCTTCGTTCGATTCGCGGGGACCGTCCGCGCTGCTGATCGAATCCAACTGGCAGAGCAATCCGCACTACCACAAGGCGACGGACTCGCTGGACACGGCCGGCTACATCGACTACGGCTACGCCACGCTGATGACGCGGTCGGCGGTGGGGTGGATGCTGCTCGAAGCGGGCGATGAAGTACCGGAGCCGGCGGTGCTGTGGCTCGCCGGCGCCGGTCTGCTGTTGCTGGTTGTCCGGCGAAAGAGCGCCGGGGTTTGAAGCCGGCCCGAAGGCCGGCTTGCGCGTATGACTCACCAGGCCAGGCGGGCCGAGAGTTGCAGCACTCGCGGGCCGCTGGGGTTGGCGTTGGTCCAGGCGGTGGAGATGCCGTCGCCGCCGGCCGAAGGATCGTTGCCGGCGACGTTGAACACGTTGAAGAAGTCGACCTGGAAGCGCAGCTTCAGACGTTCCCGGATCGAGAAGTTCTTCGACAGCGCCGCGTCGCAGTTCCACAGGTTCGTGCTTAGGATCGGCTGATTGATCCAGGGATGCAGCGGGCTGCCGGCGGTGGCACCGGCGAGGTTGATGCGGTACTGCGCCGTCTGGTTGGTCACCGGGAGCCACACGTAGTTGGTGCCATAGTTGCCGTAGTTGGGGTCGGTCGCGCTGGTGCGGCTGAGGTAATCGGCCGGATAGGCCCACAGCGGCGCCGCGGCGGGCTTGTAGTTGGCCGGCACTCCCATGACGCCGTTTTTCTTGCCGGTCTTGGGATCGGTGCTGTTGATCTGGTGCGCGGGAATGTAGCCGTTCCACTTAAGATACCCGGGGCGGCAGACGCCGCTGCGGCAATCCTCGATGGGGTATTTCTCGCCGTAGTACTCCACCGGCTCGCCGGTGGGCCAGATGTTGGTGGGCAGCGTGAAGTAGTTGCTCCTCATACGCCCCAGGCCGGAGACCTGCCAGCCGCCGATGACGGCGTTGAGGATGGGATGGGCGTTCCGGCCCAGGGACTTGCCCTTGCCGAAGGGCAGGTCCGCGATCCAGTTCCAGCGCACTTCGTGCTTCGGGATCGAGGTGTCGCGAGTGTAGAGCAACAACCGCATCCTCTCGCCGTGGTCGGACGGGATCGTGCCGGGAAGGAACGCGCTGGTTGGGGCCAAGGACGAATCGGTGTACCAGCCGTGAGCGGCCGCCTTGTTGACGTTCATCAGCATGTAGAAGACCTGGAAGCCGATGCCCTTGGAGTAGCGCCGCTGAAGCTCGATCTGCATGCCGTTGGACCAGCCCCAGCCGTCCTTGCGGTATTCCTGAAGCTCGCCGTAGGGGTATTGGGAGCTTGGCCGCATGATGGTGTTGCGGGTGGTGCCGGTGGGTGGCGTCGTTTTCTGGGTCACGACCCAGACGTAGTCCGACATCGCCACGTTCCAGTCGTCGTAGCTGTCCTGGTGAGTGGCCTTGTTGCCCACGTAGGCCACGCGCGCGACGGTGTCCCGCATGACTTCCTTTTCCACGGTCAGGTTCCAGTCGTGCACGCGCGAGCTGGGCTGGCTGTCGGCGAAGTAGGCGACCTGGAAGGACTCGGTTCCGGGCGTGATGCCCTGCGGCTTGTCGAAGGTCACCGCGTTGGCGCTGTTCTTGCCGGCGATGATGGTGGGGACCGAGACGAGACCGTAGTTACCGATGCCGTCGGGCGACTGCGCGGAATCGGTCAACTGGTAGTTCTGGTAGAAGCCGGCGAAGGGAGCGTTGAGCCGCATCCGGTCGTTCCAGCCGTAGATGGGAACCACGTTGTAGCTGGTGGCGAATCCGCCGCGCAGGACGAAACTGTTGCGTCCGTCGAGAGCGCGGTAGGCGAAGCCCAGGTGCGGTCCGATGTCGCGCCAGTTGTCGTGGACCAGCTTCTTGGGCATCCCGGCTTCCTCGTAGGTTTCGAACTTCGCGCCGTAGCTTTGCAGCACTTTGACGAGGGCGGGATTGGCGGCGCCCACCTTGTAGAAGAAGTCCAGCGGCTGGCCCAGCACGATGGCCATGTTCTTGCGGTCGAAGCTGGAGAAGATGTTGTACTTGTCCGAAGGGTAGGGGCTGAACTGCCAGCGCAGGCCCAGGTTCAGCGTCAGGCGGGGAGTGGCGCGCCAGTTGTCCTGGATGTAGAAGGAATCCTCGTGCTGCCGCATGTAGTACTTGCCCTTGGCGGCTCGGACCTCGTAGTTGGCGTACCCGAGATACGTCGACGCGGCTACGTGCCCGGTGTTGGCGGTGGCCACCCGCGTGGTGGCGCTGCTGTTTTTGGGATCGTAGAGCGCGGTGGCGACGGCCTGGAACGTCACCGAGCCGGCGGTGCGCTGCTGCTGCGGCATGTAGGTCAACTGGTCGTAGCGCAGATGGGCGCCGTACTGGATCTCGTGTTTCCCTTTGATCTTGGTCCCGTTGTTCTCCAGGATGTAGTAGTTGAAGAACTGCATGTTCCAGTTGACCGGCTGGAAGTAGTTGCCGCTGCCGGTACCGACGCCGATGTTGTTGATCACCGGATAGCCAGGCTGGTTGCCCGGGTTGGGAAAGCCCAACTCGGTGGAGTAGTAGCGGGTGTAGTCCCCGGAGAAGGAGGTGCTGACCGTGCGGCTGGCGCTGAACATGAACTCGTTGAACCAGGAGGGAGAGAAGGTGTGCGTCCAATCCAGGGCCAGGCTCTCGTTGGGGGCGGTGTCCTTGCGCGCGTTCCCGAATCCGTCCAGCATGGGAATGCCGCCGGCGCCGGGGCGCAGGGTGTCGGCCTCCGACTTCGTGATCCGTCCATAGACCAGGTCGTTGTCGGAGAAGCGGTGGTCGAAGCGCGCGCCCCAGGTGTACTGATCCTCTTTCCTCGGATTGGGAGCCGAGTAGTTGTTGCCCACCAGCGGATTCACACCGGCGATATTGGGCAACGGCATGACGCTGTAAAGGTATTTGGCGAACGGGCTGATGCGCGACGGATCGATGTTGTTGATT
>CAYOTD010000641.1:0-3374 GCA_964406685.1 uncultured Solibacteraceae bacterium
GTGACGTCTACGAGATCCGCGCTGTGGTCAAGCACCCGCTCTTGGAATCCTTCGGGCGGGAGAAGAGGCTGGTTGTCCCTTGAGGCTGCGTCGTGCGCAAGCCGGTCTGGAGACTGGCCTGGCGGCGGGACGGGGCGTCCCGCGCGGGTCTGGGGACCCGCCGTACTGTTGCCGGGGGAGGCGGGGGACGGGGGGAGTCCTCGGGTTCGTTTGGAATCTCCAGTTGGCGCAGCTTCAGGATGCGGGCCAGGGAGTCGAAGGCGTTGACGGTGCGCTCCAACTGGTCGGGCGAGTCCTGGGCGGCGAGCTCGAGGTCGAGGGCCTTGCGCTCCATGCACCAGAGCCGGCGCAGCCGCCAGGCGGCGGAGCACATCTCCTCGATGGCCTCGTGCTCGACCGAATCGCGGGGGCCGATGCGCCGGATGTGACCCTGGAGCATCTCCTCGAATCCATCATGGGATTCGTTGGCCAGGACGGCGGTCCGGGCAAGCAGGCCGTGGCGGAGCGAGTTCTCCGAGGAGCGGAGTTTGCCTTCGGGTGTAGCGGGGCCGCGGGAGCGGGCGCCGTTGGCGCGGGCAGCGGCCTGTTGAGCGGGTGTGGATTGCCTCATATGTCCCCGGTTCACAGTGTAGACTCGCGCGCCGCGCGATCCTGACAAATCCGTTGATAATACGAGAGAGATCGCGTGTGAACGGATGTTGAGATACGGGCCGTTTTGTCCTGAACCGGCGGAATGCCGTGCTACGCTCGAAGCGGAATGGCATACGAATTCCAGGAGTGTCCGCGCGGGCAGCGCGGTCCGGAAAGCAAGGCGACGGTGGTGGAGCGGCTGGGGTTCCGGCCGGACCGGTGGCAGGCGCGTGTCTTGCGGAGCCGGGCGCGGCGGGGAATCCTGAACTGCACGCGGCAGTGGGGCAAATCGACGGTGACGGCGGTGAAGGCGGTGGAGCAGGCCTGGAGCGAACCGGGCAGCCTGACGCTGGTGGTGAGTCCGAGCGCCCGGCAGAGCGGTGAGTTCCTGCGAAAGGCGGGCGGGTTCGCGGCGATGCTCGGGGTCCGGCGGAGAGGCGACGGAGACAACGAGATGTCGTTGCAGTTCCCCAACGGATCGCGCATTGTGGGGCTGCCGGGGAGCGAGGACACGATCCGGGGCTTCTCGGCGGTGAGCCTGCTGCTGGTGGACGAGGCGTCCCGTGTGCCGGACGAGTTATACCTGGCGGTGCGTCCGATGCTGGCGGTAAGCGGGGGCGCGTTGTGGCTGATGAGCACGCCGAACGGCAAGCGGGGGTTCTTCTGGGAGACCTGGGAGCGGGGCGGGGCGGAGTGGGAGAGAGTCAAGGTGACGGCGCACGACTGCCCGCGGATCGAGCGGGAGTTTCTGGAAGAGGAGCGGCGGACGATGGGCGAGCGGTGGTTCCGGCAGGAGTACCTGTGCGAGTTCACCGACGCCGAGGACGGCGTGTTCAACATGGACCTGGCGCGGGCGGCGCTGACGCGGGATTTCGGCGCGTTCCGGGTTTGACAAGTGCCGGAAAGAGAGTATCGTCAAGGTTGAACCCGGCGGAAGCGGCGGAGAAAGCGAAAGAAACGGATTCCGTGAGTAAGTGATTCGGGCTCAATGGTTTGGTGTAAATGGTCCCAGGAGGGGTGGAGAGGGGGGAGGTTACAAGACGCGAGCAAGTGGCTGAATCCATGGGACATCGTGGTTCGAGAGAGACTATCATCCAAGCTTCACTAGAGATTCAAGTAAGGGCAAGAAAGGTGGGTTACAAAAACGGGCACCTGATGTATAGTGGATGGAACGGTTTAGCGGGGCGGCAGTCCCGGACCGAGCGCTGACGAAGAAGCGATTGAGATACAAAAACAAGGATTGCCTCATCGCTATTTAAGAGGTCTCCGTCCCGGACCGAGCGCTGACGAAGAAGCGATTGAGATCATTGAATTCACAATCCCAGACAGACCGGACACAAGTCGTCCCGGACCGAGCGCTGACGAAGAAGCGATTGAGACGAACGCCGAAGCCAGTAGAACGCGGAAATTCCCACCAGTCCCGGACCGAGCGCTGACGAAGAAGCGATTGAGACTTGACGACGACAACGACCAACTCCGGCGCAAACACCGTCCCGGACCGAGCGCTGACGAAGAAGCGATTGAGACCTGGGGGATATGTAGCGGGCCGACAGAGTAGTGGATGTCCCGGACCGAGCGCTGACGAAGAAGCGATTGAGACGGGGTGACGACGATCTTCACGACACCGGCCTTCTTGCCGAGTCCCGGACCGAGCGCTGACGAAGAAGCGATTGAGACACGTAGAACTCGCCCTGCGGGATGATCCACCGTTGCAGGTGTCGGACCGAGAACTGACGAAAGAGCGTCTTGGGCCCGAGATCAAAAGCCGGCCGGAAGGCCGGCTTGCCGCCTGAAAGGCTGCGCCACCTTTGCGAACCTTCCACAACTTGCCGGGCTGAAGCCCGGCGCGGCCTCAAGGCCGCCCTCCATCCATTCGGTCACGGGGGTGGGTGGAGTGTGTTTGGGGGCGGGATGTTACTGGAACTAATCGGGAAAGCCGGGGCGCGGGGAGGTCGTCTGGGATTGCGCGGGGCGGCTTCCAGGGTGGCTGATGGTAGGCTGAAGCGGGCGGCGCCCTGGAGACTCGATGAACTGGCACATGGTGGGTGTGGATCTGGGACAGCGGTCGGACCCGACGGCGATTACGGTGGTGGAACGGGCGGAACTTACCGGGGACTGGGACGCGATCCAATACGCATTCCGGAAGCGGGTCGAGTACCGGGTGCGGCACCTGGAGCGGGTGCGGCTGGGGACTCCGTATCCGGACGTTGTCGAGCGGATCCGGCAGGTTACCGAGGCGCCCCAGTTGGCCGGGCGGGTGACGACCGTAGTGGACGCGACCGGGGCCGGGACACCGGCGGTGGACATGCTGAAGCGGGCGGGCCTGAAATGCCAACTGGCGCCGGTGATCATCACGGGCGGGGAGATGGAGCGGCGCGAGAAGGGTTATTTTCTCGTGCCGAAACGGGACCTGATGGCGGGCCTGCTGCTGCGGCTGGAACGGGGCCAACTGAGGATCACGGCGGAGTTGGCCGAAGGGGAACGCCTGCTGCGGGAAATGGCGGCGATGCGGGTGCGGGTGACTCCCTCGGGCCGGGAGCAGTACGGCGCCTGGCGCGAGGGAGAGCACGACGACCTGGTGCTGGCGGTGGCGCTGGCCTGCTGGGGCGGCCAGAAGCACTGTCCGGGAGACCTGGGAAGCAACGTCGAGTACATGCGGAGGGAAGGGGTGAACTGGTAGTACCCGAAGTCACTGCTGTCCAAGACGGGACAGACCTGTAGCGATGGCCTCTGAAAACAGGCGA
>CAYOTD010000642.1:0-3369 GCA_964406685.1 uncultured Solibacteraceae bacterium
GGATGGCGACGATGTCATTCATCGGTTCCCCTCCGAAGACGCCGTCCCGCAGGCGTCAGACAGCCGGGCCCACAACGCCTCGATGCGTGCGCGGAACTCCGGGACCGTTTCGCACGCCAGCTCCCCGCGGGAGTAAGATTCCGCCACGCGGCGGTCGTCGGGGATTTCGGCCAGGATCTCGATGCCCTGGCGGCGGCAGTACTCCTGGGTTTCCCGGTCGCCCAAACCGGCGCGGTTGACGACTACGCCGAAGGGCCGATGCAGGGCTCGAACCATCCCCACCGCGAGCTCGAGATCGTTCAACCCGAACGGGGTCGGCTCGGTCACCAGGACGACGGCGTCGGCTTCCCGGACGCTCTCGATCACCGGGCAGGAGGTGCCCGGGGGCGAATCGAGGATCACCAGGTCCGCTTCCGGAGCCGCCGCCTTGACCTGCCGGATCAGTGGTGAGCTCATCGCCTCGCCGATCTTGAGGATACCGTGGAGGAACCGGACGGGGCCGGCCGCGCCGGATTCCAGCGTGCCGGTCTCGCGCACGACCTCGGTGATCGCGCCGGGGCGGCACACCAGCGCGCACCCCCCGCAGGAGTGGCAGAGTTCCGGATGGACCAGGACCTTGCCGGCCACGCAGACGATCACGCTGTACTGGCAGATCTCGCCGCATTGGCCGCACTGGATGCAGAGCGCCTCGTCCACTTGCGGGTGCAGCCGCCCGATGGGGCGGCTGCACTCGATCCGCGGCTTGAGGAACAGGTGCCCGTTGGGTTCCTCCACATCGCAGTCCAGGTAGGCCACGCTGTGTCCGTTCCGTGCAACGAGCCAGGCCAGGTTGGTGGCGACCGTCGTCTTGCCCGTCCCGCCTTTGCCGCTGGCAATCGCGATTCTCATCAAGCGCGTCTACTCCGTTTTCGCTTTGTTCTCGATGCTATCGAGCCGTTGCCGGATCGCCTCCAGGGCGCTCTGCAGGCCCGCCGCCTGATCTCTCAAAGACTGGATCTCCTCCGGCCCGGGGGGCGCGCCGGCGGGCAGCCCCGCGTTCATGGCCGGCCAGCCGGCCGCGCGCTGCCAGCCGGTAAGGCCGGTGGCATAGAACCGGTTTCTCCAGCCACGGCCGCCTCCGCCGCGACGGCCACCGCCGCCCCACCAACCGGCGGGATTCATGTATCCCGGCACCGGGTATCCGCTACAGAAGCCGGCGCCACGCCCCGTCCTGGGGCCTTGTCCCATCGGACCCGTTCTGTCACCGAATGGCATTTGATTTCTCTCCTTTCATTCTCCGCGTGTCATTTTCGCACCGCATTTCGGACAGCTCACCTGGTTGCAGGGCTGTCCGGGCACATGCGGCGCTTTTTCTCCGCAGCTCGGGCAGACGCAGAAGCCGCCCGGGCCACCGGCCATCGGCCCACCCATCCGGCCGCGGCCACCGCCTTGTCCTCTTCCCTGGCCGCGGCCCCGGCCCTGGCCCCCGCGGCCCATACCCATTCCAAAACCTCCCGGCATGAAACCTCCTTCCTGCCCCCGGCGCCATCTGTGGCAGCCTGGCATCACGAACGCCCGGCCCGGCAACTGGCCGCTCAAAAAGGCGTTCAATACCTCTTCCACCGTGCCGCAGGTGAATCCGATTACCCGGACCCCCGCCGAAACCAGCCTGGCTTCCAGCGGCGCGGAGATCGCTCCGCAGATGAGGACGCCGGCTCCGAGGCCGAGAAAGCCCGAGGCCCGGGCGTGCGGATCGGTCCGCGGCAGCGTTCTTTCCTCCCGCCGGACGGGCCGGCCATCTTCCAGGTCGACCAGCAGCAGGTTCGTGGCGACGTCGAACACTGGTGATACGCGGCCCTGCCAGTGTGGTATCGCGACCCTCATCGCCTGGAAGGAAGGCAATCGGCATGCCATGAGGGCCAAGTGGTTTGAAGGGAAGTCGATGGACGGGGAAGAGGGGACGGCGGCTCTGGCAAATCGCACGATCTCACGGAGTCATGGTTGCAATCCGCATGAGTGTAAGATACACTTATCAACGAGGGCCGGCGTGAACCGCAACGCGATTCTGGATTCGATCAACGAAGGGGTGTTCACGGTTGACCGGGAGTGGCGCATCATGGAGTTCAACCGGGCGGCCGAGAAGATCACGGGGGTTCGCCGGGACGACGCCCTTGGGCGCATCTGCGCGGAGGTGTTCCGGGCGAACATCTGCGAAGAGGCCTGCCCGCTGCGACGCACCTTCTCCAGCGGCAAGCCGACGATCCAGGCCACGGCCGATATCATCAGCGTGACGGGGAGGCGAATCCCGATCCGCATCTCGGCGGCCTTGCTGCGCGGCGAGGACGGCGCGGTGGCGGGGGGCGTGGAGACGTTCCAGGATCTAAGCCAGCTTGAGCAGCTCCGCAGGCAACTGGAGGCGCGGTACACCTTCGAAGACATCGTGGGGCGCAGCGCGGCGATGCGCAACCTGTTCGAGACGCTGCCGGACATCGCCGCCAGCAGCAGCACGGTGCTGATCGAAGGCGCCAGCGGCACGGGCAAGGAGTTGTTCGCGCGCGCCATCCACAACCTGTCGCCGCGCCGGAAGAAGCGTTTCGTGGCGGTGAACTGCGCGGCGCTGCCCGACACGCTGCTGGAATCGGAGCTGTTCGGTTACAAGGCGGGCGCGTTCACCGATGCGCGGCGGGACAAACCGGGGCGTTTCGCCCTGGCCGAGGGCGGCACGATCTTCCTGGACGAGATCGGCGACATCTCTCCGGCCATGCAGGTTCGCCTGCTGCGGGTTTTGCAGGAACGCTGCTACGAGCCGCTGGGTGCGACCGAACCGGAGAAGGCGAACGTGCGGGTGCTGGCCGCCACGAACCGGGATCTGGGCCGGCTGGTGGAGGAGGGGAAGTTCCGGGAGGACCTGTTCTACCGCATCCGCGTGATTCTCCTGCATCTGCCGCGTCTGAAGGAGCGCCGCGAGGACATCCCGCTGCTGGTGGATCACCTGATCGCCAAGCTGAACCAGGTGCAAGGCAAGGACATCGCCGGGGTCGCGCCCGACGTGCTGGCCCGGCTGATGGAGCACGACTATCCGGGAAACGTCCGGGAACTGGAGAACATCATCGAGCAGGCCTTCGTGTTGTGCCGCGGCGGACTGATCGAGTTGCGCCATCTTCCCCCCGAGTTCCGCCCGCCGGGTACGGCGCCGGCGCCCGCCTCCGGCGCGGCGACGCTCCGCTCGGTGGAGAGGCACATGATCGAGGCGGCGCTGAAACGCAACCACGGCAACCGCCAGCGCACGGCCCGCGAGCTGGGGATCGATCCGAGCACGCTGTACCGCAAGCTGAAGGCGTTGCGCCGGGGAGAAGCGCCGTAGCGGCGGCATTGCATTTTGCACGATCT
>CAYOTD010000643.1:0-3365 GCA_964406685.1 uncultured Solibacteraceae bacterium
GGTCTCGGCGTTGGGCGAGACGCGGCTTGGCGCGGCGTAGTTGGTGGCTGTCGTGATGTCATAAGCCACCAGCGAGCCCAGCGAGTCCACGGCTTCATAGAGGGAGCCGGTGCTGTCGTAGCTCAGGCAGGTGGTCACGCCCGAGACGGTGCGCACGGTCGGGTTGCCGCGCCAACGGAAGGCGGCGCCGTAGCCCATAAGGTCGTGCTGCCGGGGGTTATTGGCGGCGGACTCCGTGCGGTTGGCCGGCACCAGCACTGGCGCGCGCCCCCAGCACTGAAGAGTGCCGTAGCTATCGTAGGTGGTGCTCTCCACCTGCGTTCCGTTGACCGTGGTTGAGGTGGGACGGTTGCGAATCCAACGCCCCTCGTACTCCGCGCCAGTCAGATAGGAGTGCACGTAGGTACGGGCGGGCGTGGTCAGACTCGTGTAGTCGTACAACCTGGTTTCCGTGACGTTGCCCCAGCGGTCGAGGGTCTGCTCGATCTTGGATTGCTTCTGTGTGCGCGCACTCACGTCCAGCGTCGTCAGCACCGTGCCGATGTAGACGGTGCCGACGCTATCCTGGGTCCAAGTGAAGTCCCTCCGCCGCAGGGTGATACCCGTCGTGCCGGTGTTCTCATCGAACCGGGTGGCTAGGCCATAACTGGCGCCGGTGGTGAGGCTGAAGGTCCACTTGTTCTGGAAAGTGGCAATGTCCTCCACCAGGCGGCTCCAGGCGTGGAAGGGACGGGTGGTGTCGCCCGCGTCGTCATGCTCAAACGAGACCGACGTCTCCGCGGCGCCGGAGGCTTTCTGAAGCCAGCGGGTCTGGACTTCGCGCGTTGAGCGCGAACTGGAGTACGACGCCGTGCGATAGGCGTAGCGCATCGCTCCACCGTAGGGGAAGATCGCACGCGACATCTCGCCCGCCCCGCCCGAGTACTCGAAACCGAAGCCCGCCCCCAGCGCGGTGATCGTCACTCCGGAAAGGAGGCTCACCGTGCCGAAGCTCTGTGGAGGCGAGAACGGGGAGGTGAGCGATTGGCCGGTCAGGTAGCCGAATGTGTAGCTTTCCGACGTCCCGATGTGGTTGGTGATCGACGTCAGATGGGGAATGGCGTCCGTGTTGTAGGCAAAGGTGTAGGTCCGGTAGGAGTTGTACCCGCCGGGAAGGATGGCCCGGACGTCCTCAATCTCGCTGATGCGGGCGCTGGAATCCGGCCACGTGACGCCGCTTCCGTGTTGATAGTAGACCCGGACACGGTTGCCGTTGCTGTCCTGCATGAGTGTGGGGTAGCGGGTGCCGGCGTCCGGCTCGCCGGAGGAGGTGACGGCGCCCATCTGCCAGAAGCTGCCGTCGGGGAAGAAGAGCCGGTCGGCGGAGGCGTCGTAGAAGACGTAGGTGCCCTCGCGGGACCGCCAGACACCGTCGCTCTGCACGTCCAGCTTGTACTCGGCCCCGGTCGAGTCGGTGTACAGATAGTAGCTGATCTGAGAGCCGCTCCAGATGGGAGTGAGCGCTCCGGCCAGCAGTTTCCAGCCAAAGCCGTAGCCCACGTCCTGGCCCAGCTTGGTCTGGGCGGAACCCTCCATGAACCACAGTTGAGAGTTGTAGGTGAGAGCGAAGCTCACACCCCATCCGCCCCGGCCCAGCGCGCGTATCAGCGGTACGTTGAAGTTCAAGTTGCCCGAGCGCGTGTCGATCTGCTCGGGACCGGCGCCCCAGTAGGAGGCCAGCGGGCGAACCCCGAATCGCACCGGGTCGGGCGGGAAGACATGCGCCGGTCCCGGCCCGGGCGCGCTGCCCGCGGTGACAGTGACCTGGCTGGCGGAGGAGAAGTTGGCCCAGAGATCGATGGTCTTGACGCTGTATGTGTAAGTCTGGCCGAGCGTCACGCCGCAGTCCGTGATCTCCGGCGACCAGGTGTCTCCCACGTACGTTGCGCCGCGCCAGACACCATAGCCCACCACGCCGCGGCCGTTGGCGTCATCCGTCGCCGGGAGCCAATGCAGGTAGACGCAGTTTCCGGTGAGCGAGTTCAGGATTGAGGACGCCGAGGGTGGGTTGGGCGCCGTGAGGTCGGCTCGGCCGAGTTCAACCAGGCTGACATGACCCGTCGTCTCACGGGCGCCGACCCCTGGACGACCGACAGTGCCTACGGCCGAATCCACCCAGGCCGAAAAAAAGCCCTCATCCACCGTAACCCGGATCGGTCCGTTGCGCCAGACCGCCCGCACCTTCATCCCGTCGCGGCAAGCAATCACAGATGACGACAGAACCGTCACGGTGCCGTTCACGCGCTGGGACACCACCAGGTTGGCTGAACACTGGCCGCCGGTGAAGGTCGGATTCTGCACCTCCACCGCGGCATAGGTGCCCTGAGGTGAAGGTCCCGACAAAGCGTCCAGACTCGCGCCGAGATAGGCCACGTACGTCCCACCCGACTGCGCGAGATGAAGCGTCATCTGCACTTCGTAGTACATCGCCGGGTCTGGTATCACGGTCCGCCAGATCAGCGACCCGCCGTTGGCCGACTGGGCAGACAGGCCGGCGGAGGTGGGGGAGGCCGATCCGTTCACCTGCCAGGGGCCGTAAATCGGGTCAATCGAGGTCAAGTAGTCCGTATAGGAATACTGGTACCTGGAACTTGAGCGCTGCCTGATTCGACATCAGTCGCACCTAGCGAGTCCGGCGGACTGTAGCGGTTCTGTAGTGGCTTCAGTGGGAAGCTTCGTTACCCTGGCCTGCCGCTTGCGACAAACCTCCAAATACCGCGCAGGAGTCTCGCCGTCCCTCACGCCGTCCTCCGGCGGCATGGCATGATAGGGTCGAATCCACCGGGCACGAGGCCGACGGACGCATGATCACACTCCAGGATGGACCTGCCAGTTCGAACTTCTCTCCGATTCCGCTCAAGGGCAACGCGGCCTTTGACGAGTTGGGGGGTGCCGGGCTCTCTCCAGCCATGACGGATGCCCTCTCCCAGGCGCCGGGGGGCGATTGCGTGGCCTGGGGCATTCCCTTCCGCATCGGCCGCCCGATCCTTCTCCGGCAGGCGGAGGCTGTCGAGGCGCTGGCCGGCCTCAAAGCCCAGTGGCTCGTCTTCCTCCACACAACCGACCTCGTGCCCTTGGAACCCGACGAGCGCGGCTTCCTCCGGCCCATGCGCGGCGAGGGAAAGCTTGGCGAGCACGTGGCCGACTACACCGCCGTCTACGCCGACGGCTCCGAGGACCGCGTCGAAATCTGCCGCCGCCACCACATCGGGACCTTCCGGCGGCGATGGGGCGAAAACTGCTTCCAAGCCGTGGCCCACCGCAAACCGCACAGCGTACGCCAGGTCCACGAACAGCCTTCGATGCTTCTGGATGCCGCGGGCGTC
>CAYOTD010000644.1:0-3358 GCA_964406685.1 uncultured Solibacteraceae bacterium
CGAGGGTCCGGGGCGTGGCATTCAACAGGAAGTAGGGCTCGGCGATCACGGCCACATCCGCTCCATCGTCGCGGGCCCAGCGCGCCTTCTCCACGATCCGGGCGGCGGAGTTGTCGGTCACCTGGGCGGCCAGCACGAGCCGGCCGGCGGCGTGCTTCGCCGCCAGTTCGACGAGCCGGCGCCGGTGGCCGTCCGGCATCCACGGACCTTCGCCGCAAGTGCCCGCCAGGAACAGGCCATTCACGCCCAGCCGGACGTGATGGTCCACCATCCGCTTGACCGATTCGGCGTCGACGGTCATCCCATCGGTGAAAGGCGTGGGCGTGGCAGACCACACTCCCGCGAGCCGGTCCGGCGAGAACCGCCGGCGTTTGGCTAAGATCGAATCGTGCATGTTGCCAATTCTAGGATGAAGGCCGGGGTCGCGGCAGTGGATTATACGCCTCCGCCGGGCCTGACGCTGATGGGGAACTTCCGGGACGACTACGCGGCGCGCGGCGTCCACGATCCGCTGTTCGCCCGCGGCATGGTCTTCGAGGACGCCACGGGCAGCCGCGCGGCCATCCTATCGCTGGACATCTGCATGTTGGACCGCTCCAACATCGCGCACATACGTGCACGCGTGCGCGACCGGTGCGGACTGCCGGGCGAGAACCTGCTCGTTGCGGCCACTCACACGCACAGCGGGCCGGCGCCGCTGCGGCTGGGCTCGCTGCCCAAGTGCGACGACGCCGAGATCGCGCGGTTCCTCGATCGCGCGGCCGAGGCCGTGCCGGCGGCGTTGAAAGATCTCCAGGAATCCGATCTGCTGGCGGGATCGGCCACCGAGGGCCGGCTGTCGTTCAACCGCCGGCTGCTGGCGAAGGACGGCAAGACACGCATGAACTGGGAGAAGCCGGCTCCCGCCTCCATCGTGCGGGCTCTGGGCCCCACCGACCCGGAGTTGCGCGTGCTGGCGGTGGCGCGCGGCTGGCGTCCGCTGGCCGCGGCCGTCAATTTCGGGCTGCACCCGGCGATCCTGGCGGGCGACAACTGGCTGTACTCCGCCGACTATCCCGGCTACATGGCCGAAGCGCTGGAGCGGCTCTACGGCTCGTCCTTCTTCGCCGCGTTCTGGAACGGCTGCTGCGGTAACGTGAATCACCTCGACTTCGCCGACCCGCTCCAGGGGCGCGGCTTCAAGGAAGCGCAACGGATCGGCTACGCGGTTGCGATCGCCGCTCGCCAAGCCATCGACAGCGCCGTTCCGGCGGGAGCCGGACCGGTGATGGTCTCCAGCGAGCGGGTGGAGCTTAAGCGGCTTCCCGTTACCGACGAGCAGGCTCGTTGGTCGCGGGCCGTACTCAGCCGCGGCAACAAGGCCCCAGGCCAGGTGGACGGACTGCCCGACGAGTATTACGCGGCCGCCCTGCTCCCGATGTATGAGAAGCAGCACACTCCGGACGCCGCCGAGGTCATGGCCATCCGGCTGGGCGGCGTAGGCATCGTGGGCCTTCCCGGAGAGGTCTTCTGCGAGTACGGCATGGAGATCAAGCAGCGCTCGCCCGCCGCCCACACGTTCGTCATCGGGCTGGCCAACGATGCCATCGGATACCTGCCCACGCCGGAGGCTTTCGCGCAAGGCGGTTACGAATCTTCCACGGGAGTCACGTTCTACACGCAGGAAGCCGGGCGGAAGCTGACGGAGAGCGCCATTCGCCAGTTGAAGCGCCTGTTTGCCGGCCGGAGCGAGTAACCATGCCCACGCGGACAATGCGGCGGACGGCCTCCGACAACGAATACCTCCACCAGGATTTCCACGGCGCCCTGAGTGCGGGGCTGGAATACCTCGAGGTACGCTTCGGACCGGAAGCGGTACGCGATTACCTGCGCCAGTTCGCGGCGTCGTTCTACGCGCCGCTCCGGGCGGATCTGCTCGCGCGCGGCCTGCCTGCGCTGAAAGAGCATTTCGAGCGGACCTACGACGCCGAGAACGGCAGGTACTCCATTCAGTGTTCCGCCGGCGAGTTGGTGCTGCGCGTGGAGGAGTGTCCGGCGGTGTCGCACATGCGGCGTCACGGTTACCCCGTGGCTCCCCTATTCCACGAAACCACGAAGACGGTGAACGAAGCCATCTGCGACGGCACTCCATTCCGCGCGGAACTGGCGGAGTACGATCCCGAAAGCGGCCGCAGCGTTCAGGTCTTCCGCCGGAGGGCCGCATGATCGCTTGCACCGATTTCATTCCCGCCTATAGCGAGTTGTTCAAGTTCCTCCACGCTAAGGGCGGCCGGGAGGAGGTCGAGAGGTTCTGGAACTACCTCTCCGACCGGTTCCTGGGCAACCTGAAGCAACTTGTGGAGGAAAACAACATCCTGGGTTGCTGGCTCTACTGGAGCCACACGCTGAACGAGGAGGCCGCGGACTTCACGATGGAACTGGACGAGGAGGCGGGCCGGTTCCGCATCGACATGCACCGCTGCCCCTCCATGATCCGGCTCACCGAAGCCACTCACATCGAACCTTACGAAGACTACTGCCGGCATTGCGACGTCATCTACCGGCGGGTGCTGGAACCGCTCGGCTACCGCTGCGTTACGGAGCGCACCGAGTGCAAGCAGGCGCGTTGCAGTCTCACGGTGACCAAGCCCTGCGACCGGTTGGTACCATAGAGGATACCCTCTATGGCTTTGCGCTTCTACAACACGTTGACGCAGAAGGTCGAGGATTTTGCGCCGGCCGACGGCCACACCGTGCGCATGTACACGTGCGGGCCGACCGTGTGGAACTTCGTTCACATTGGTAATCTCCGAACCTTCACCTTCCAGGACATCCTGCGCCGCTGGCTGCGCGCGCGCGGTTACGCGCTGGACCACGTCATGAACCTGACCGACGTCGACGACCGCATCATCCGCGAGTCCGCCGCCGCCGGCAAAAGCATCTACGAGTACACCGAGCCGTACACTCAGGCCTTCCTGGACGATGCCGCCACCCTCCGTCTGGAGCGGCCGGAGCACCTCGTCAAAGCCACCGACCACATCCCCGACATGGTCAGCGCCATCCGCACGCTGGGCGAGAAGGGCTTCACTTATACGAGCGAAGGATCGATCTACTTCCGCGTTTCGCAGTTCCCCGGTTACGGAAAGCTGTCGCACTCCGATTTCGGCGGCATGAAGGCCGGCGCGCGGGTGGAAACCGACCGCTATGACAAGACCGATGCGCGCGACTTCGCTCTGTGGAAAGCCCGGAAGGAGGGGGAGCACTTCTGGGAGTCTGAAATCGGCGCAGGCCGCCCCGGCTGGCACATCGAGTGCTCGGTGATGTCCATGCGGTACCTGGGCGAGACGCTCGACATCCACGCCGGCGGGGTCGATCTGAC
>CAYOTD010000645.1:0-3353 GCA_964406685.1 uncultured Solibacteraceae bacterium
GGCCCAACGGCCCGCGTCGCGCATCTACAACGTCGGCGGCCCCGAGGCGCTGTCCCTGGCCGAGATCGCCCGCGCCGCGGTGGCTGCCTCCGGCGGCCCCGAACCCGTCTTCCGGCCTTTCCCCGAGCATCACAAGAAGATCGACATCGGCAGCTATTACACCGACATCACCCGCATCCGCACCGAGCTGGGCTGGTCGCCCGCGGTGCGCTTCGCCGATGGAATCCGCCGCACGCTCGACTACTACCGGAGCGAGTTACCCCACTACCTCGACACCGCCGGCGGGCCTCCCACCTGCAACCTGCCCGAGCACAACGGCGCGCGCCACCGTTTGCGCTACGACGCCGCATCATGAACCCGGCCGAGTTCGCCAATATCGCCCAGGCGGAGAGCGGCTTCTGGTGGTACCGCGGCATGAGGAGGATCCTCTACGCGCTGCTCGACCCGCTGGCCCGCGCGCGCCGCTTCGAGCGCGTGCTCGAGGCCGGCTGCGGCACCGGCTACATGGCGCGCGCCCTGGAGCAGCGCTACGGCTGGCGCATCGTTCCGGTGGATCTGGGTTGGGAGGGATTGGCCTTCGCCCACCGCATGAGTGTCCAGCGCCTGGCGCAGTGCGATATCGCCGCCCTTCCGTTCGCCGGCGCCGCCTTCGACGCCGTCCTGTCGCTCGACGTGCTGATCCACTTCCCGCGCGGCGGCGAGCGGGACGCCCTGCGCGAGATGGCGCGCGTGCTGGCGCCCGGCGGGCTGCTGATTCTGCGCGTGGCCGCCTTCGACTGCCTGCGCAGCCGGCACTCCGAGTTCGTCCAGGAGCGCCAGCGCTTCACCCGCGGGCAGGTCGTGCGCCTGGCGGAGGGCAACGGCTTGCGCGTGATCCGCGCCACTTACGCCAACGCGCTGCTGGCGCCGGTGGCGTGGGCGAAGTTCCGCCTCTGGGAACCCCTCGCGGGCCAGCCGCCCGCCAGCGGCGTGACACCCGCTCCCGCCTGGCTGGACCGCGCGCTCTACGCGCCGCTGGCCGCCGAAGCCGCCTGGATCGGCGCGGGACTCAGCTTTCCCGCGGGACAGTCTCTCCTGTTCGTGGGCGAGAAGCGGGCGCGCTAGCGCGGTGCCACTTGCGGATGGCGGACTCGAGATCCGAGGAGCGGATGGGCTTGCTGATGTAGTCGTCCATACCGGCGGTCAGGCACCGTTCCCGGTCTCCCTCCATGGCGCTGGCGGTCATGGCGATCACGGTGGTGTGCTTCGTCCCGGACTCGCGCTTTCGAATCTCGGCTACGGCCTCGAAGCCGTCCATCTCCGGCATGTGGCAGTCCAGGAACACGATGTCGTAGTCGGCGCGGCCGAGGGCTTCCAGAGCCTCGCGGCCGTTGGAAGACAGGTCCGCGCGGTAGCCCAGGTTCTCGAGAAGCCGGAGGGCGAGCCGCTGGCCGACCAGGTTGTCTTCAACCAGAAGAAGCCTGGGTCCGTCGAGACCGGGGCTGAGCGCGCTGGCCAGGTTGAGAACGCCGGCCGGCGCCGCCGGCCCGGAACCGCGCGTGAGGCCCTTGATGAGATCGGAGAGATGGCGGGGCATCCGGATCGGAATGGCTTCCGCCGCTTCGAGTGAGCCGGACTCCACACTGTTCGGCGGTGCGATGACGAAGATCTGCGCGGCGGAGCAAGCCGGCAGGGCCTTGACCCGGCGCAGGAGCGGTTTCGCCTGTCCGGCATCCATCCCGGCGTCCACCACGACGAGATCGAACGAAAGGCGCCGAAGCCCGGCGGAGCGGGTTCTGCCCCGCAGTTCGAGCGGGGAGATGGAGGTTGCGATCAGACCGCAGCCGCCGAGCAACTCGCGGACGATCTCCCGGCGGTCGGCGCACTCGGCAACGACGAGGGCCCGCTGGCCGAGAAGGCCTTGGCCGGGAGGGTCCGGTTGCTGCGGCGCCTTGAGACATTTCACGGTGAAGGAGAAGATGCTTCCGCCGCCGGGGTTGCTCTGGACCCAGATTCGCCCGCTCATCAGCTCGACCAGGTGTTTGCAGATGGCGAGGCCCAGGCCGGTGCCGCCGTACTTCCGGCTGCTGTAGTCTTTGGCCTGAACGAACGGCCGGAACAGGCGCGCCTGGTCTTCGCGGGAGACGCCGATCCCGGTGTCGGCGACCGAGAAGCGGACCTCGATTTCCTCGCCGTGCCCCCCGGCCAGTTCGGCGCGAAGCAGCACCTTGCCGCTGGCGGTGAACTTCAGCGCGTTGCCAATGAGATTGATGAGCACCTGCCGGAGCCTGGCGGGATCTCCGTTCAGCCGGAGCGGCAGGAAGGGGGAGACGATGCCGGCGAGCTCGATCTTCTTTTCGCCGATGACGGGCGCCAGCAGGTCGATGGTGTCGGCGACGAGTTCCTGTAGGTCGAAAGCGACCGCATCCAGGTGCATCCGGCCGGCCTCGATTTTCGACAGATCCAGGATGTCGTTCAACAGGGCGAGGAGGGCGTCGCCGCTCTTGACGATGGTGCGGACGCAGTCGTTCTGCTCCTCGTCGAGCGTGGTTCGCTGAAGGAGTCCGGCCATTCCGACAACGCCGTTCATCAGCGTCCGGATCTCGTGGCTCATGCTGGCCAGCAGGTCGGACTTGGACTGCGCGGCCTGAAGCGCGGCCTCGCGCGAGAGCACCAGGTCCGCGGACTGGGCCTCCAGCAGCCGCGCCTGGTGTTCCGCTTTCTCCTTTTCCGCCTCCAGCACGGCGGCGTAACGCTCCAGTTGCCGGGAGCGTTCTTCGGCGACCTCGACCAGCCGGACGTTCTTGAGAAACAGGTCGATGAGCCGCGCCAGGTCGCCCGGGTCCGCGTTCTCTTCCGACGCGAAGCCATGCTCCTTGAGATAGCCGAGCAGGTCACGGCCGAACGCAGCCAGTGTGCCCTCGTACAGCGCCTTGTCGAAGCCCTTCATGAGTCGTGGCCGTCGCTTTACCGGCGGCAGCGCAGACGTCCTTTGGCTGCTTATCGGCCACTCCGCCGGATGTCTTACGAGCGAGTTCCCAGCCCCGCGGCCGGAGGTCTCCGGGCCGTCCTCTGGTGTATACTGCCGTCGTGCGGAGTCTCACACAGGAGGAAAGAATGCGTAACTGCGGCTTACGTGGTCTGATTCCAGTGGTTCTTGTATTTCTGTTCGCGGCCGGGTGCGAAAAGAAGCCCCCGGCGGTAACCGTCAACCCGGCCACGCTGAAGATGTTCTCCCCGCTGCCCGAGTCGTTCCCGCTCAAAGGCGTCGCCATGACGGAGGACCAGATCAACCTGGGGCGGATGCTTTACTTCGAGCCCCGCTTGTCCAAGAGCCAGCAGGTGTCGTGCAACAGTTGCCACGACCTGGCCAC
>CAYOTD010000646.1:0-3344 GCA_964406685.1 uncultured Solibacteraceae bacterium
GTCGCGCCCGGCCATGTGCACCTTGGCGTACTCGTAGGCGATCGAGCCGTCGGGCGCGATGACGTGCGACAGGTTCAGGTGGCGGTCCGCCGTCTTGCGGATGGTCCCGGCGATCACCCAGAGGCCGTGCTCGCGCGCCGCGCGGCGGACCTGCCCCAGAGCGTCCTCCACCTCCGCCGGCTCCAGCCCGATCACATAGGGAAAGTAGTAGCTGGTCAGGTTGGCCTCGGGGAACAGGACCACGCGGCTGCCCCGCTCCGCCGCCAGCCGGAGGTAGCGCAGGGCCGTCTCCAGGTTCTCCTGAAGTGATCTTGCCCAGTGCGCCTGCACGCACGACACGGTTAGAGTCATCAACCAAAAGGTTACCGCGCCTCCGCCATTCCTTGGGATAATCGAGTGCGTGACCCAGGCGGAACCGACATCCCGGCGCCGGTTGTGCGAAGCGGCGCGGCTGGCCAAAGACAAGATCCTCAATCCGGCGTCGCTCCCCCACCCCGGCGAGATCACCTCGGACTGGCTGGTGCTGGTGGTGCTGGCCGCGGGCAAGGGCACGCGGTTCGGCAGCGACCCCAAGTGCATCCAGCGGGTGGGCGGCACCCCGCTGGCGCGCCATTCCATCAACGCCTTCCACCGGCTCAGCCCTTCGCCCGCCATCTGCCTGGTGGGCTACCGCCACGAAGAGGTCGCCCAAGCCCTGGGCGGGGACGTCATCCACGTCCGCTCGGACAACCCCGCCGGGGGCACGGCCTTTGCCGCTTTCGAGGCATTCTGCGTGCCGGACCTCGCCGAAACCAATCCGCTGCTGGTCGTCACCATGGGCGACCGCATCGTGCCTTCCTCCGTGTTCCGCCATCTCTGTGACCGCCACCGCGGCGGGGAGCGCGAAGCGGATCTGACCTTTCTCAGCGCCCAGTACGAGCCGCCCAAGAACCGCGGCAAGGGCCGCGTGCTGCGCGACGCCTCCCGCCGCGTGATCCGCATCGTCGAGGAGCGCGACATCCTGGCCGAACCCGACGGGAACGCACGCCAGGCGCTGCTTGACCTGACCGAGGGCAACTGCCCGCTGTACGTCGTCCGCGCGGCCACCTTGCACCGCTACCTGCGCGACCTGAGCAACGACAACGCCCAGGGCCAGTTCTATTTGACCGACATCATCGAGGCCATCAGCCGCGACGGCGGCGTCATCCGCACCGTGGTCACCACGCCCGCCGACCCGGAATACGACCTGCTCTGCGCCGACGTGACCCAGCCCATGGACCTGGCCCTGCTGGAAGGCATCCTGGCCTCGACTCGCGGCATGTTGTTCCCCGAGGAACTGGAAGTCGAGGAGGCCGCGCGCGTCCTCGCCGCCGGCCGGCCGCCGGCGCAGGTGGCTTCCGTCGCCCGCCAGTTGGGCGAGTTGCTGGCCGCGGTGCGCCGCGAGAAGGTGGCCTTCGATCCCGCCAGGCCGGTGGCCATCGGCATCTCCGGCGGACGCCTCCGCATCGCCTTCATGCACCCCGACATGATGCGCTTCTACGGCCCGGCGTGGCAGATGCCCATCGGGGCGGGCGCGGCCGAAGGCAGCGAGCAGATCGTCCTGCTGGCGCAGGACGCCGACGACGGCCGCATCCACCTGCTGCCGATGGACCCCAGGTACCGCGAGAGCATCAACCACATCGCCGCCGACAGCGAGGTCCTCTATCCCGGCGAAGAGATCGCCGACCTGCACACCTACGAACAGTTCGGAACGCGCATGAGCGAGAACCTGCTGCTCTCGCTCGGCTACTTCAGCGATGAAGAGCTCGAAGCGCGCCGCAAGCGGTCGCTCCCGCTGCCTCCGCCCTCGCTGTGGGTGAACAGCAACATGCGGCGGCCCTTCGCGCTGGTGGACAACGCCATCGCCTCGATGCGCACCCTGCGCGGCGGCAACCTGGGCGCGCGCGTGCAAGAGCACCTGGGACGCCCTGGTTTCCGCGGCCTCCGCATCGTCACCACCGGCGACATCCCGCAAGGCGGCTTCTCCAGTTCTTCCGCGGTGACCGTGGCCACCGAGAACGCCATCAACGCGCTCTACGACCTCGGCATCCCGCCGGACCTGCTGGTGCACCTGGCCTGCCAGGCCGAATACGGCACCGGGGTCCGCGCCGGCTCGCTCGACCAGGCAACCGAACAAAAAGGGCGTACGGGGGAAGGTACGCTGATCTCCTCCAACCCGCGCGACAACTACCGCATCATCGCCACCTACCCGGTCCCGGCGGACCGCTTCCAGATCGTATTCCCCTATACCGCCGAGCGCGACCGCAGCGCCTGGCGCTGGTCCTGGGGCGTCTACGGCGAAAGCGGCGTCGAAGGCCCGCTCACCACCAGCGAGACGCGCAAGATGACGGGCAAGGCGGCGGAGCTGGCCGCGCTGCTGGTGCGCCTTCCTCTCAGCACCGACTTCTTCAAGCGCATCGAGGACGACCTGGTCCAGGACGGCGCGCTCAGCCGCGACAGCCGGGCCTGGATCGCGTCCGTCCTCCTTCAGCTTCCGCTGTGTGCCGGGCGGGAGGAGTTACGCGAACGCGCCGGAACCAACCGCGGCTGGTTGATCGAGCAACTCATGGAATCGGCCGGCCTCGATGCCGCCTCCGCCGCGCAGAAGGCCGACACCACGCTCACCTCGCTGTTCGCCGGCTGGCGCAATCCCATCCTGCGCCGCGCGACACCACCGGGCGTTGTGGAAGAGACGGGCGTGCCGCTGCGCGCCATGGTGGCCTATCTGTTCGGCGAGGTGGCCAAGAACTTCCACCTCATCCACCACCCCGAGGAATGGATCGCCTGCGTGACCCTTTCCCAGCAGGGCGACCGCTCGGTGACGCTCGACCCGGACCGGCTTCCGTCGCGCGCCGGGATGGAGAAGGAATTCGACTGGGAGCGATCCTGCAACGGGCCGGAACGCATGAACCTGTGGCTGGAGCGGTTCGGCGCCGAGCCGTTCGACTTCAACCGCGGCCTCGACGACGCCTCGCTTGCCGCCGCCGAACCGCCCGAGTTCCACCGGCTGGAGGGATCGAACTTCTTCCGCGGCCTCGCGCTCATCGACCTGGCCGAAGCGATGCTGAAGCGGGCCTTCGGCGCCGGCGCCGTGGCGGTGCGCGTCAACGCGGCGGGCCAGGGCGACTACTTCCAGGTCCACGTGGACAAGCGCGCCGCCGCCCCGGCGGAGGTCAAGCAGTTCCTGCGCGCGGCCTTCTACCGCCGCTTCGGCCTGAAACCCTCGCCCGAATTCGTCGAGGTCCACCCCGGCGGCGGCGCCGCGGGTGTGCGCCTCAGCCGCTACGACCTGCTCCCGCTGCTGGCGCAGCGGCTGCGGAATCCCA
>CAYOTD010000647.1:0-3335 GCA_964406685.1 uncultured Solibacteraceae bacterium
GCAAGGTCCACATGGTGCGCACGGTGTGGAACGCCAACAGCGGCTACCTGACGCCCGTCCCGGACGGCGTGGCAACCAAGCCCGCCGGCCTGGACTGGAACGCGTGCCTCGGCTCGCTGCCCAAGATTCCGTGGGACCCCAAGCGTTACTTCAACCGCTTCGCCTATTTCGACTTCTCCACCGGCGGGCAAACGGGCGGGTTGTTCGTCCACTGGGTCGACGTCGCCCACTGGTACCTGGGGCTGCACAAGGCGAAATCGGCCGTTTCCCTGGGCGGCATCTATCAGCACAACGACGGCCGCGACACCGCGGACAACATCAACGCCATCGTCGACTACGAGGAAGGCGTCAACATCTCCTTCGAGGCCACCATCTCGGACATGATCCCGAAGGAGTCGGCCGACATCGTCTTTATGGGGACCGGCGGCCGGCTCCACATCGTGCGCAGCGGCTACCGGTTCATCCCCGCGGCCAAAGGGGCGCAGGAGATCACCAGCCCCGGCTCGCCGGAGCACGCCCACATGGCCAACTTCCTCGACTGCGTGCGGACGCGCAAACAGCCCAACGCCGACGTCGTCGAGGGCCACTATTCGGCCATGGCCTGCCACCTGCTGAACCTCGCCTACAAGAAGCAGACCCGCGTCGTCTGGCGCAAGGAGTGGGACGTATGAAGAAGTGGATTCTCGCGCTGTGGATCGCCTCCGCTTCCCTGCCCGCGCAGCCGGCGAAGCTCCGCGCCCTGATCTATTCGGGGCGCAATAACCACGACTGGCGCACCACCACACCCATGCTGAAGAAGATCCTGCTCGACAGCGGCCGTTTCGACGTGCGCGTCAACGAGGAGCCGGAAGGCAACTCTGCCGCCACCCTCGCCCCCTACGACGTGCTCGTGCTCGACTACTGCGGCGCGCGCTGGGGCACGTTGACCGAGAAGGCGGTCGAGCAGTTTGTCTCCTCCGGCAAGGGACTGTTGGTGTTCCATGCCGCCAGCTATCCGTTCGGCGATGCGCCGGTGCTGGGTGAGAACATGACCAACACCGGCCGCCGCGAGCCGCCGTGGATGGAGTACCGCAAGATGGTGGGCGCGTACTGGTCCAAGGATGAGAAGCCGATCACCGGCCACGGCCAGCGGCACTCGTTCAAAGTCAAGTGGACCAGGCCCGATCATCCGGTGGCGCGCGGCCAAGGCGAGTTCTTCTGGGCCACCGACGAGCTCTATCACAACTTCCGCATGATGCCCGGCGTCGAGGTGCTGGCCACGGCCTTCGACGATCGCAAGTATGGCGGCACGGGAAAGGACGAGCCGATCCTGTGGACCGTGGCCTACGGCAAGGGGCGCGTTTTCCACACGGCGCTCGGTCATAACGTCACGGCGGTGCAGGAGCCCGGCTTCATCGCGTCGTTCGCGCGCGGCACGGAATGGGCCGCCACAGGCGCGGTCAGCCCGGCCGCGCCCCCGCCCGCCAAGACCCGCCTGCTGGTGGTGACCGGCGGGCACAGCTACGACACCACGTTCTACACCCTGTTCGAAGGGTACGCCGACCTGGCCTGGGACCATGTGATCTCGGCCCGCACGGCGTTCCGCAAGCCGGAGGCGGCCGAGAAGTACGACACGGTCCTGTTCTACAACATGGAGCAGGATCTGAGCGGCGAGGAACGCAAGAACCTCCAGGACTTCGTCGGCGCCGGCAAGGGCATCATCGTGTTGCACCACGCCATCGCCAACTACAACAACTGGCCCTGGTGGTACCAGCAGGTGGCCGGCGGCAAGTACTTCCTCAAGGCCGAAGGCGGCCGGCCCGGCTCCACCTACCGGCACGACATCGAGTTGTTCGCCATGCCCACCGCCAAACACCCGGTGGTGGGCGACGCCGGCCCGCTGCACTTTCTGGACGAGGGCTACAAGGGCTTATGGGTCTCGCCCAAGGCGCAGGTCCTCTACACGGTCGAGCATCCCGACGCCGACAAACCTTCGGCCTGGGTCACCCCGCACAACAAGGCCCGGCTGGTAACCATACTGCTGGGCCACGACCGCCACTCGCACGTCAACGACGGTTTCCGCAAGCTGGTCAAGAACGCGATCGACTGGACGGCGCGGAAGAAGTAGGCGAGGCTATTTCCTCGCGGTGGCGCGGGCCCCGCGGACCGGTTGCTCCACGCCCAAGGCCCGCGTCACCTCGCGGGCGATCTCCTCCGGGAGGCAGCTGATTTCGGCCGGATCCCGGTCGAAGCTCCCGGACCAGAGGTGGTAGCCGCTGCTGGCGCTCACCAGTTTGGCCGTCACCCGGAAGGCGCCGCCCTCCCGGCGAACGGTTCCTTCCAGCACCGACGTCACTCCCAGCCGCCGGCCGACCTTGCGCGCATCCCGCTTGACGCCCCGGAATGGGAAGGCGGAAGCGCGGGAGACCACGCGCAAACCGGGTGCCTGGGCCAGCATCGTCGCCAGATCCACCGCCAGTTGTTCGGCGATCCTTACGTCCTCCTCTGAGGAGGACAGGTTCAGAAAGCCCATCACGGCAACCGAGGCCGGCGGCTGCTGCTTGTCGCGCCAGATTCTGTAGTGGAGAATCGCCAACGGAACCGCGGCCACGACGGCGGCCGCGATCCAGAGGTACCGCCGCCGCGCCGGCTGCTCCGGCCTCTGCGGTTCGCCCGGCAGAAACACCGGAACGTACCCACCGCGCGGGACTTCGATCCGCACCTCGTCGCCGGCGCCCTCTTCCAGGTAGTACTCGCGCAGCCGCTTGCGCAGATTGGTCGCCTCGACGCGCACCACCGAGTCAATTCGGGGATCGAAGTCCGGCCGCCGTCCGAAGACCTGCTCGGCGATTACGGTTTCCTTCAGGTCCTCGCTCCGGCCGTCAAGCGCCTCCTTGACTATGAAACGGAGAAACCCCGCCAACCGGTGGGCTCCGCGGAACTGGCTCGATCCGAGGATCTTCTCCAGACTGCGCTGGATCGCCTCGGCCGACGCCGGGCGGTTAGGGATCTCTGAACCCGGAACTTGGGCCATGGGCTGTTTGAAAACGTTCTCGAAGACAATCTAGCACAGAACGGCGGATCTTGCCCGGCCCCCTGAACTCTTTGAAAAATCTTGCCCTTAGCCTGTTAACTACCCCCTGCGCTCTTGGCAGCGGGCACGATTCGGGAGATACTGCCGATCAGATGCACAGGAATCGGGCCTGCGGGAGCGGGGATGCTAGCCGGGGAGTGGAGCAGTCTATTCGCGCCGGGGCCGGCTTGGGCCGAGCTCTTCTGGGATGAGATCCGACCAGGCGGCTCCGGCGTAGTCCTTTTTATCCGTGGAGGAAAACCCCTCGCCTGGAGCGGGTCAC
>CAYOTD010000648.1:0-3324 GCA_964406685.1 uncultured Solibacteraceae bacterium
CCACCTGGCCGAGGACGCTGCGCAGGGTGGTCTGGGAAAGCTGGCTCGTGGCATAAAGATAGTTCTCGACCTCCACGATCGCCTTTTCAGGCTCGATGACCCGAAAATAGATGACGGCCGATACCTTGATTGTAACGTTATCATGGGTGATGCCATCCTGGGGGGGCACGTCGTAGTCCATCGACCAGATCTCCTTGTGGCCCGTCCGGTTGGAGACGAAGTAGATCTTGGTCCCCATCAGGCTCCTGCCGCCGAACCGCGCCAGAATGTCGGCGGCGAACTCCTGCGCCACCTTGCGCGCGCCCGCATCGTCGATCGAGCCGAAGTAGAGCTTGCGGATCACCTGCGCGCCGGTGGTGTCGGGCTGGGAAACGTCGAACAGGTGTCCGAACAACACCAGTTGGTCGCCTTGGACGGCCGTGTAGCCGAAGGCCAGATAGTTGGCGTTCACCGGCGGTCCCGACCAGTCGGTCAACCACGGACCCTGCCGGATCGGAGTGGGCGGCGGAGCGCCGCGCCGCGGCGCCGGAGCCGGAAGCGGGGGCTTGAAATCCTGCGGCTGCTGCGGCACCTGCAAGGGGTACATGCTCTTGGGCGCCAGCTTGAACAACCCCGGGGCTTCGATGTCGTTCCACAAGGTCCGGTTGAACGTCTCCATGACCTTCTGCGCCTCGCCCGCTCCGCGCAGGTCGGGCACGGCGATCACGGCGCGTTCTCCGCCGGTCAGTTTCACCAAGATGTCGGCCTGCTGCGCCGCGCAGGTCGCGGCGGCCGCCAGGCCGAGGGCCAAAAATGTCTGTTTGGTCATCGCTTTAGCTGGAACCAGAACTCGACGGTCGCGGAATCGCGGTTGAAATCCCCCGGCAGTTGGGGAAACGGACTCGCCTGAAGGACCGCGCGCTGCGCCGAATTGTCCAGGGCCAGGTTGCCGCTCCTCTGCATCAACCGCACGTTGCGCACGCTGCCGTCGCGCACAATATCGAACATCACGATCACCGTGGGGGCGGTCTGAATGCGCGGGTCCACGTCGTCGGTCCGCCAAGCCCGCGCCACCCGCTCGCGCAGCAGCCGCTCATACCATCCGTAGCGCAGCCCGAAGACTCCGCCCGGCCCGGTACCCACACCGCCCGAACCGGTCGTCAGGCCGTACATCGTGGAGGAGGCCGCCTGTCCCGTGGCCGAGTAAAGCTGGTTCGACCGCTCCTCCTTCTGCGCCCGGTAGCGCTGCGCCGAGGCGGCGATGTCGCTCTGCCTCTTCTTCTGGCGGCTGGTTTTCAGTGAAATCGCGTCGGCGTCGTCGGCCGTTGTCCGCCGCCGCTCGGCCTCCTTCTTGGGAGGCGCCGGCACGCGCGATTCCGTGTCGTTGGCCACCGGGTTCCGGATGCCGCCCACCGAGGGAAGCTGAATTGTGGAGTCCACCGTGATCGCCACGCTGCCTCCGCCGCCCAGCGCGTTCGGGTCGCCCCACAACTCGCGCGCCCGCCCGCTCACCAGGGTGTAGGCGAACACCGCGGCGAACAGCATCGCGTGCGCCACCAGCGACGCCGCCACCGGCACGCTCATCGAGTCGCGCGCGTCGAGAATATCGGGATGGACTACCACCCGCATCTACCGCCGCCCCCGCTTGTCGCTTTCGTCTTCCGGTTGCGTCACCACGCGCACGTCGAACTTCGCCAGTCCCAGCTCGCTGATCACCTGCGCGATAGGGTCCCACGGAGTGCCCTTGTCGGCTCGCACGTAGACGCCCTTGGACTGCGGGAAGCGCTGCCGGATCTCGCCGGCCAGAGCGTTGATGTTGGCCGGCTTCTCGTTCAGATACAGCTCGCCGTCGCGGTTGATGGTGACCACCGGCAATTCCTCGGTGCTGTCGCGCGTCTGCTTCACTTTCGGGACGTCGACCTCCAGGCCGAACTCCATCACATGCGCCGTCAGCATGAAGATGATCAGTAGCACCAGCACCACGTCCACCAAGGGCACGATGTTGATGTCGGCTAGCGACCCGGAGCCGCGGAAGCGGCGCCGCCCGCCCAACCCTCCGCTGTTCATCGCGAACGCCATCGTCCTATTTTCCGAAGAGGCGCTCGGTGAAGTTCAGGAACTCGAGCGCGAAATCCTCCATCCGCGCGCCGACCTCGCGGATGACGTGGCCGAAATGGTTATAGAAGATCGCCGCCGGGATCGCCGCCGCCAGGCCCATCGCCGTGGCCACCAGGGCGTGCGCGATGCCCGGCCCGACCGCCCGCAGGCTCACTCCGCCCGACAACCCCAGCGCCTGAAAGGCGTCGATAATGCCCCACACTGTGCCGAACAGGCCGACGAACGGGCTCACGCTGGCCACCGTCGCCAGCCAGTTCATGTTGCGCTCCAGTTTGGCCATCTCTTCGCCGATTCCCAACTGGAGGCAGCGCTCCACCGCCGCCAGATTGTCCAGCCCGCCGCGCCGCTTCATTTGCCGCTCGATCTCCTCGTAGCCGAAATCGAACACCGCCACCAGCGGCGCCTGCGAGAACTGCTCGCTCGCCATGGCCACAGCCTCCAGCCCCGGCGCCTTTCGGAAGGCGCGCAGGAAGCGCAGGTTGGTCGTCCGCGCCCGCCGCAGCGAGTTCCACTTGGAGAAGATAATGGCCCAGGAGTAGATCGAAAACAGCAGCAGGAACGAGAGCACCGCGGCCGGCACGGGACCGGCGGTTGAGACCAGATTCCAGATGCTGACCTGATAGAGGAAGCCGGCGAAGAAAACGGGCGTCAATCGGACTCCTTCTCTCTCTTACTTTACTATGATATCGGGGCTCCGGGCGGTCCGCAGAACAATCTTCCGGGCTTTTGTTTCACTCCCTTCCGCCCTCTCCGCCGTCCCTTGGGTGCGCCATCCCGTGGCAGAATGCGTCACGAGGCGCGTTTATGTTTGGCGCAGAACGGCACAGGTGGTATAACTGAGAAAACTCGGGGCGCAGGGGCGGAGGCGTGCTGTACCTGAAAGATCTGGTTAGGCGGACGCCCTGTCTGTCTGTGTGCCCGAGAAGGAGCCGGGTCATGCACGGACTCAGGGACAGATCTCTGTGGCATCCACTGCCTGTTCTCGCGCTGGTGGCGTTTCTCGCGCCACTGCCGGCGCCCGGGCAGGCCACCAGCGGAACCATCTCCGGAACCGTCTCGGACCTCAGCGGCGCCACCATCGCCGGCGCCGCCGTCTCGGCCCGCAATCTGGATACCAACGTCGCTCGCGCGGCGACCACCGAAGCCGACGGACGATTCCGTTTCCCGGCTCTTCTGGTGGGCCGTTACGAGGTCACGGTCGAGCTGAAGGGCTTCGCCAAGTACGTG
>CAYOTD010000649.1:0-3315 GCA_964406685.1 uncultured Solibacteraceae bacterium
TTCCCGAAGTCGGCCAAGCCTGCATCGCCGAGGAACGGAGCCTGATCCAAACCGTGGACGCCTTTGTCGTGACGGCTGAGCGGCTGCGGGCGAAGTTCGCATCCCTGGAGAAACCGGTTACGGTGATTCGCAATGCGACTGACTTCGACTTCTTCCAGAGGGCCGGCGAAGAAGACCCACTGCCGGACATTTCGCGGCCGGTGGTCGGCTACTTCGGGGCCATTGCCGATTGGACTGACCTGGACCTGGTGGCGGATGCAGCCCGCCGCCGGCCGAAGTACTCCTTTGTTCTGCTGGGCCAGAACCACGGCCAGGATCTGTCCCGCCTGGAGGCGCTGCGGAATGTGAAGATTCTGGGCCAGCGGCCTTACGGGGAGATGCCGAAGTATTTGCGCACCTTCGACGTCTGCCTGATTCCGTTCCGCCTGAGCGACATCACCCACGCCACCGATCCAGTGAAGCTGTACGAGTATTTCAGCCTGGGCAAGCCGGTGGTGGCCACCGCGATGCAGGAACTGGCGGCCTTCGGCGATCTGCTGTACCGGGCCGTCGGCCGCGACGAGTTCACGCTCCGCATCGACGAGGCGGTGGCGGAGTCCGACCCGGAGATCCGCCGGCGGCGCCTCGAGTTCGCCCGCGCCAACACCTGGGACGCGCGGGTCGAGGCAATGAGGGCCGAAATCGAGAAGACCTTCCCCCTGGTCTCCATCCTGGTGGTTACGCACAACAGCCGGGCGTTCGTGAAGCCTTGCTTCGATTCGCTGCTGCGCAACACGCTGTGGCCCAATTACGAAATCGTGGCGGTGGACAACGCCTCCACCGACGGCACGCCGGATCTGCTTCGAGCGTGCGCTGCGGAGAACCCGCGCGTGCGGGTGTTTGTGCTCGACAGTAATACCGGCTTTGCCGGCGGCAACAACTTCGCCGCCCGCCAGGCGCGGGGCGAGTACCTGATCCTGCTCAATGCCGACACCATGGTGACCGCGGGCTGGGTGGAGCGGCTGATCCGGCACACTCGGTCGGGCCCCAAGGCGGGAATCGTGGTGGCCGTCACCAATTTTGGCGGGAACGAAGTGAAGATCGCCACCGACTACCGCAACCAGGCGGAGATGGAGACCTTCGCCGGATATGTCGCGCGCAGCCGCGCCGGACAGTCCATCGAGATCCGCTCCGCGCCGCTGTTCTGCACGCTCATCCCGCATTCCGTCTGGCGGGAGTTAGGCGAACTCGACGAGCGCTTCACGGTGGGCATGTTCGAAGACGACGACTACTCGATGCGCGCTCTCAAGGCCGGTTACCGCGTGGTCACCGCCGAGGATTGCTTCATCCACCACTTCGGCCAGGGCTCGTTTTCGCAGCTTGACCGCAGCGAGTCCGAGCGCATCTTCGAAACGAACCGGGAGCGTTTTGAAAAGAAGTGGCGCGAGCCGTGGCAGCCGCATCGCTACCGGCCGGACATCCGGCCGGCGCACCGCGAGTACCGCTTCACGCCCGACCGGTTCTGCGCCCCCGAGGAGGCGGACGGTCAGTAGCCCTGCCGCTTATCGACCACGTTCAGCAACGGTTCGCCGGCGGCGTAGCGGAGGAAGTTCGTCACGAAGAACCGCACGGCCAGTTCGACCCAATCGGCGGTGTGATCGGCGCAGTGAGGCGACAGCAGAACGTTGTTCAGGCCGTAGAAGGGATGGCCCGCCGGGAGCGGTTCGACGTCGAAGACATCGAGCGCGGCTCCCCGGATCCGGCGCGCCGCCAGGGCGGCGATCAGCGCCGCTTCGTCCACCACCGGTCCGCGGCCGACGTTGATCAAGACCGCGCCCGGCTTCATCGCCGCGATCTCGCCGGCGCCGATCATGCCCCGCGTTTCCGGCGTCAGCGCGGCGGCCACTACCAGGTAGTCGCAGCGGGCGACCATCTCCCCGCGCCGCCCGGGCGGAAACGCTTCGTCCACCAGCGGATCGCCGGCGCACAACTCCGGGCGCCGCCGCAGCGCCAGGACCTTCATGCCGAAGGCGCGGGCAAGGGCAGCTACGGCGCGGCCGATCTCGCCGTAGCCGGCGATACCCAGCGTCCGGCCGTGAAGCTCCTCGATGTCGAACACTTCCCAGGCGCCGGCCTGCTGGTTGCGGACCATCCGGCGCAGATCCTTGGCGAAATGCAGCGCCGCCGCGATGACGAACTCCGCCAGCGAGCGCCGGAACACGCCGCGGGCGTTGGTGACAACCACCGGGCTCTCGGCCAATTCCGGGAACAGCAATCCCTCGACTCCGGCCGCCATCGAATGGACCCAGCGGAGCCGCCGCGCATGGGGCCACAACTGGCGCAGTATCGGACCCGAGCCGAGTCCGGCGAAGACGACCTCGGCCTCGGAAATGGATGGCGCGAAGATCTCCGCCGTTTCTCCCGCCACAATGCGGACTTCGGCGGGGAGTTCGTCCAGCAGCTTCAGTTCCGGCGCCCGCGGGTCGTTCATTACCAGCAGTGTCAGTTCGGGCATGGACTTAGCACTGTAGCACAACGAAAACGGCTTGCACGTTCTTCCGCCCGTGGAGGACACTGGAGTTGTGCCGGATTTCTGCACATGTGGGGCGCAGCTTCCCCCCGACGCGCTGTTCTGCCACAAGTGCGGGAAGCCGCAGCGCGAGCTGACACCCGTGGAAGCGCCCGCCGGGCCGGCGGAGACGGCAGCCATTGTCGAAGCTCCGGCCGCGGCTCCGGCCATCCCCGAGATCAACTTCCACAACGGAGTCGCGGTCCGGGTCGGGTTTCTCGCCGCGGGCCTTGCCTCGTTGCTGATCTCGCTTCCCATGCCGGTCCCTCTGACGGCGATCTGGATGTTCCTGTGGCTGTTCTCGGCCGGTTTCGTGTCGGTGTTTCTCTACCGGCGGCGCACGGGAGCGCCGATCGGCCTTCGCGGCGGGGCGCGCATGGGCTGGATCACGGGCGTGTTCTGCTTCGTCATCGCGACGGTGTTCTTCACCATCAGCGTGGTTTCGATCTCGCGCAAGGGCGGCCTGGCCGAGTTCTACCGCCAGCAGCTTGCCGTCAAGGGCGCTCCCGACGAGAACGTGCGCCAGTTCTTTCAGGTGCTCGAGAACCCATCCGGACTGGCGACAGTGCTGATCCTCTCCGTCTTCTTCCTGTTCATCCTATTCACGCTGCTGCCCACCCTCGGGGGGATGCTCGGATCCAAGGTCCTGGACAAACAGTAGCTACCAGCGGTAGGCGGCGCGCGAGTTCTTCCAGAAGTACTTCTCGGCGGCCTCCCCGCCTTTGGCCGTGAAGTAGTCCATGACCACCCTCAGCACACCGGCGTAT
>CAYOTD010000650.1:0-3310 GCA_964406685.1 uncultured Solibacteraceae bacterium
ACGTGGCCAACGCCACCGTTATGGTCATCGAGCAGGCCGAGCGGTTCGGGCTGTCGCAACTGCACCAGTTGCGCGGCCGGGTGGGGCGCGGGGCCCAGCAGAGCCACTGCATCCTGGTCACGGGCAAGTTGAACGACGCGGCGCGCGAGCGCATCCGCACGCTGGTGGATTCCGGCGATGGCTTCCACATCGCCGAGATGGACCTGCGGCTTCGTGGTCCGGGCGAGTTCTTTGGCACCCGCCAGGCCGGGTTGCCCGCTCTCCGCATCGGCAACATCCTGCGCGATCAGGAGTTGCTCGAACTGGCCCGGAGCGAGGCCGAAGCCTTCCTGGACCGGCCCGGCTCCCAGGAGGAGGCGCGCCGCGCCGCCGCCTACCTCACGACGCACTGGCAGCGGCGCTACGGATTGGTGACGGTGGGCTGATGCGGGTCATCGCGGGTGAGTTCCGCAGCCGGAGGCTGAAGACGCTGTCCGGCCTCGACGTCCGGCCGACCCCCGACCGGTTGCGCGAAGCGCTGTTCAGCATTCTCGCGCCCCGCATCGAAGGGGCCGTCTTCCTGGACGCCTACGCGGGCACCGGCTCGGTTGGAATCGAGGCTCTTAGCCGGGGAGCGGCGCGCGCCATCTTCGTCGAGCGCAGCCGTTCCGCGGCGGGGATCATCGAGGAGAACCTGCGGGCGCTGGGGGTCAAGGACCGGGCCGAGGTCCTGCATACCCGCGCCTTGGCCATCCTGGGACGCCGGCAGGCCGACCTGGTTTTCCTGGACCCCCCCTACCGCCTGGTGCAGGAGTATGCAGAGGCGTTGCGGCTTCTGGGCGCTGCCCCGGGACCGCTGGTGATGGTTCAGCACGATTCCCATCTGGAATTGGCAGAATCGTGCGGCTGCCTGAGCCGTTTCAGGGTTTTACGCCAGGGAGAGAACTGTGTCAGCTTTTATGGTTCCTCTGAGGCGGGGCCGCGCTAATCCGTAGGGAATCCCAGCCGATATAAGGATAGGACGGCAGTAGCAGATCCGTGACTCGAAGCAAGCGCTGGGCAGCCGTGTTTCTTCTTGCGGCTCTTCGGTTTCCGGATCCAGCCGTTGCGCTGGATCCGGCTCGTCCGATCACGCAGTACCGGCATGAGGTGTGGCAGGAGGCCGAAGGCCTGCCGCAGTATACGGTCAACACGATCGTGCAGTCCCGCGAGGGCTATCTCTGGCTGGGCACTTTCCACGGGCTGGTGCGTTTTGACGGCGTCGAGTTCGCCGTCTTCGACCGCCGGAACACCCCCGAGATCCGGGACGACCGCATCTGGTCGCTGTGCGAGGACTCATCCGGGACCTTGTGGGCGGGCGCGTCCGGGGGACTGATCTCGGTAAAGAACCGCCGTTTTTCGCGCATTGAGACGACTCCCGCCCTGGCCAGCAGCGTCGTGAAGAGCGTACATTGCGGCGCCGGCGGAGAGATCTGGTTCGGCACGCTGTCGGGAGTGGGGCGCCTGCGCGGCGGGAAGGTGGAACGGGTGGCTTTGGCGGGCGACCAGGTTCGGATGATCGTTCCGTCGCGGGAGGGCGGTTTCTGGATTGCCGCCGACTCCGGGCTGTACCGGCTGAAACCCGACGGCCGGCTGACGGGGTACTCGGGGCACGGCGGTCTGCCGGCGGATATCGCCTGCTCGGTTCACGAAGACCGTGACGGCGTTCTTTGGGTGGGTACGCGCGAGGGTCTCTACCGCCGCGACGGCGAGCGGTTCGTGGACGAGACGAAGCGGTCGGGGTTGACGCCCGGCCCGGTGTGGACCATCCGGAGTGACCGGGACGGCAACATCTGGTTCGGCTCCTTCGGCGGCGGGCTGGCGCGGCTGACCGGCGGCGTCTTCTCCACCATCACAGCTAAGGACGGCCTGACCAGCAACATGATCTCGGCGATCTATGAGGACCGCGAACGCGACCTCTGGATCGGGACCGAAGGCGGTGGCCTGAACCGGCTGCGGGACGTTACCTTCAACACCTATTCGACGCGCGACGGTCTGGGCAGCAACCAGGTGCTGCCGGTTGTCGAAGGCAGAGACGGCTCGATCTGGATTGGCACCAACGGAGGCGGACTGACGCGATACAAAGACGGCCGCTTCACCACCCTGACCCGCCGGGACGGCCTGCCGGAGGACTACGTCTGGTCGTTGCACGCGGCCCGCAGCGGAGATCTCTGGCTCGGCACCTGGAACGCCGGGGCGGCGCGCTACCGCGATGGCCGCTTCACCTACTTCACGAAAGCCAACGGACTGGCTGGCAACCGGGTCTTCGGTTTCATCGAAGACCGGGCCGGAGACGTCTGGATATCGTGCAACGGCGCCGGGATCAGCCGCCTGCGCGGCGGCCGGATCGTCAACTACGGGCCGGCGGAGGGACTCCCGAGCACCGACCTCCGGGACCTCCACGAGGACCGTCACGGGCGGCTGTGGGTGGCGAGCCGGGGCGGCGTCAGCCGCTTCGAGAACGGCCGGTTCGTGACGCTCACCACCCGCGACGGGCTCCCGCACGACTATGTGATGGCGATCCACGAATCGCCGGATGGAACGCTGTGGTTTGCCACTTTTGGCGGCGGTGTCAGTTTGTACCGCGACGGCCGGTTCGCGGCTATCACGGAGCGCCAGGGCCTGCCCAGCGACGTGGTGTTCGGGGTGGTGGAAGACGGCGGCGGCAACCTGTGGGTGTCGACCAACCAGGGAATCGCGCGAGCGCCCATCGCCGAGCTGATGTCCCTCTGGTCGGGGAGCGGCAAGCCGGTCAACTGGATGCGTTTCGGAATCGCCGAGGGGATGCGGAGCCGGGAGTGCAATGGAGGCCAGCCGACGGCCTTGCGGTCGTCAACGGGTCTTCTATGGTTTGCCACCGTGCAGGGCGTCTCGGTGGTGGATCCGCGGCGGATCGTGCGCAACGCGCAACCACCGCCGGTGATCGTCGAGCGTGTCATCGCCGACGGGCGCCAGTATCCGGCGGCCGACGGACTCGAATTGCCTCCGGGGCTGTCGCGGCTTGAGATCCATTTCACCGCCCTCAGCTTCCCGGCGCCCGGAAGGGTTCAGTTCCGCTACCGGCTGGAGGGACTGGAGCACGAGTGGACCACCGCCCGCGGCCGCCGCAATGCCGTCTACGCGCAGCCGCCTCCGGGCAGCTACCGGTTCCGCGTGGCGGCCGCGAACAACGACGGCGTCTGGAACGACACCGGCGCCTCGTTCGCTTTCCGGCTCCGGCCTCGCTTTTATGAAACCACGTGGTTCAGCGCGCTTGGAGGCCTGCTGGCCGCGGCGGGCGCGGTGGGCGCCT
>CAYOTD010000651.1:0-3287 GCA_964406685.1 uncultured Solibacteraceae bacterium
AAGGCTATCGCGTGAGTGGGCCCGACACTTTGGAAGATCTGGCTCAGCCGGATGCAGATCCGGAAACGGATCTCATCCGCCGCGAGCGGGATACAGCCCTAAAAGTGCTGCTTGCCCGGGCGACCGAAGAAGAGCGCGAGATGCTGGTATTGCGCTACATTCTGGAGTGGCAGGTGAAGGCCATCGCCGTGCAAATGGGCCTGGCGGAGAACACGATCAGCGTGAAGATACGCAGGGCACTCGCGCGCCTGGAACGCGCCTGGCTTGCGGAACGGAGGGAATGATGAAGGGAGAAATGGATATTAATGTGAATGACATGCGATCCGCAGAAGAGATCGAAGCCATGCTGGCGGCGTATCGGCCCGCACCGGGAGACCGATTTTACCGCAAGATGGAGACCGCTCCCTGGAAAGATCCACTCCCGTCAGCGCGCAGGCTTTCTGTGCTGCGCCTGGCGGCGGCGCTGGGGGTGCTGCTGGCGTTGAACGGATGGATCTTCTTCACGCCGCAGGGCAGGGCACTGGCGCAGCATGCGCTGCGTTACTTCTTCAAAGCCGGCAGCGACAGCCTGTCTGCGGAGCAGATCGAGACCACCCCGCCCGTTGAGCCGCAACGCAATCAGGCTATCGCCGAGATCGAAGCGCAAAGCGGCCTGCCGGTCTATGTCCCGGAGCGGCTGCCCGAGGGCATGCAATTCTACGGCGCTTCGTACGATGAATCGCAGGAGATCGTGATCCAGCAGTACGGTTTCGCCCCCGAAGACATCCGGCTCTCGATTAAACAACAGCCGTTTGCGACACGCGCTGCCTGTACGCTGTGCGGGCTGGTGGGGGCGAGCGCGCCGGTGACGGAGGTGAGCATCCGGGACGTGGACGGCGAGTACGTGGAAGGGGTATGGGAATTGACGGATGCAGGTCCTGTCTGGCGGAACGATCCCTACCTCAAGACCCTGCGCTGGCAGGAGGGCGGAACGGCGTTCGAAATGATCTTTATGGGGACGGAGATGGAACGCGACGATCTGATCGCCGTAGCCGCCGGGTTGCGTCCGGGCGCCGGGCCCTTAATAACATCTGCCGGGAGATCATCCTGCAGGCAGCGGGGGGAGCGCGCAGGCTGCCTGCGCGCTCCCCCCGCACGATTCATTCCAGATTGAACAACGAGACGCTCTTCTTGAGGGAAAGCGCCATCTCGGCGAGGTCTGCGGCAGATTTACCGACTTCGGAGACCTGGGCGCTGACTTCCTCGGCGCCGGCGCTGACTTCCTCGATGGAGGCGGAGTTTTCCTCGCTGAGGCTGGCGAAGTTTTCCATCATTTCGACCACGAGATCGGCGCCGGCGGACATTTCCACGGAGGCGGCGCTGTTCTCCTCGATGATTCCGGAGGCGGTTTCCATCTTTTCGAGGACGACGGCATTGAGGGCGGTGACGTTTTCGACGGCGTCGCGATTGGTCCGGGCGGCGGTGTGGAGGGCGTCCATCTGCTCGAGGACGGTCTGCTTGATCTCGCCCATCTCGTCCGTGCGGGCTTTGTTCTGGCGGGCGATGTCGTGGGCCTGACGGATGGTCTTCTCCATGGTCTGGCGGGAGCCGTCCATGGTTTCCATGGCGAGCAGGATGGTCTGGACGCCGTCGGCTGAGGTGTGGGTGCCGGAGACGATGACCTCGAAGGCGGATTTGGCGCGTTCCATGGAATCGGAGGCGGAGCGGACTTCGCCGCCGGCCTGCTGCATGGCGTCGACGGCGTCGCCGGCGCCCTGCTGGACGGCTTTGATGAGCTGGCGGATCTCGTCGGTGGCGGAGGCGGACTTTTCGGCGAGCTTGCGCACCTCGTCGGCGACGACGGAGAAGCCGCGCCCGTGTTCGCCGGCGCGTGCGGCTTCGATGGCGGCGTTGAGGGCGAGGAGGTTGGTCTGCCCGGCGATGTCGTCGATGGTCTGGATGATGACGCCGATCTGGGAGGAGACCTGGCCGAGTTCGCCGACGCGGGCGGCGAGGACGTCGGTGGTGAGGCGCACGTTGTCCATGTCGCGGGCGGTCTGCAGGACGACGCCGGCGCCGTCGCGGGCGGCGACGGAGCTCTGGTTGACCTGTTCGGCGACCTCGCCGGCGGCGAGGATGACGCCCTGGATGGAGGCGGAGAGATCGCCGACCTCGGCGAGGGCCTGGTCCATGCTGCCGGTCTGCTCGTGGGCCTGGCGGGCGAGATCGGCGGCGGAGGCGGACAGGCGCTCGAGGGAGTCCCTGTTTTCCAGGATGGTCTGGAGCTGGCGGAGGGTGCCCGCGCGGATATCCTGAACGGCGTTGGACATATCCTGCATGACGGAATTGATTTCGCTGAAAGCCATCGCCTGGTCGGCGGCGCCCTGGGCGACGCCGTTGATGTTGTGGGTGAGCTGGTCGATGGCGGAGGAGGTACGCGAGACGTTTTCGGCCTGCTGGGCGGTGCCGGAGGCGACCTGCTGGACGGTGGTGGAGATCTGCGCGGTGGCGTCGCCGGCCTGGAGGGCGGCGAAGGCGAGCGCCTGAGAGGACTCATCCAGATCGGCGGAGGAGCGCGCCAGATCGGAGATGACCTGACGCAGGTTGGCGGACATGCGGGCAAAGGAGATGGAGAGCCCGTCGCGCTCGGAGCGGGGTTCGACTTCGGCGGTGAGGTCGCCTGCGGCGAGCATTTCGGCGCAGGAAGCCATATCGCGCAGGTAGGCGAGCATGCCGCGCAGGCGCTCGGCGATGGAGCCGATCTCGTTGGCGGCGGTGACGGAGATGCTGGCGTCGAGGTCGCCGACGATGAGGGGCTCCATTTCCTTCTGCAGGACGACGAGCGGGCGGATGATGGAGCGGGCGAGGAAGGTGAAGACGAGCGCCCCGGCGGCGGCGCAGAGGATGCCGGCGACGATCATGGTCACGAGCGTGGTGTGCTGGGCATCCACAACGCTGCGCACGGCGGAGAAGATCTCGTCTTCGGCGGCGTCGACGACGATGATCCAGTTCCAGGGGGAGAAATGGGTGTAATGGAGGGTGCGCCAACCGGTTTCGGAGCGGTAGCGCAGGGAGCCGACCGCCCCGGCTTCGAGGGTGACGGCTTCGGCGAGCATGTCGGCATAGTAAGCCTTGCCGTCGGCATCCTGCATGTCCAGCACGGATTGCCCTTCGAGGGACTTGTCCGCCGAGAGGATCATCTTGCCGGCCAGATCGCCGGTGGCGCCGACGATGTAGGACGAACCGCTCTCGCCGGGTTTGACGCTCAGGATGGATTCCGTGACGGTCCTGTCCGTATCCAGGCGGAT
>CAYOTD010000652.1:0-3284 GCA_964406685.1 uncultured Solibacteraceae bacterium
TCCTCGCCGCGGTCGCAGCCGGCCTCGGTGACCCCGTCGGAATAGATGGCCAGCAGGTCGCCGGCCTCCAGAGTCGTTCGGTGCTCCAGCGCGGTCCAGTCGTCGAAGACCCCCAGCGCGCTGGCCGTGGCGCCCAGACGTTCCACCTCCCCCGAAGCCCGGATCAGCAGGCCGGGATTGTGGCCGCAGCTCACGTAGCGCAGCCGGCGGGAGGCGGGGTCGAACTGGCTGAAGAACAGCGTGGCGAAGTTGTGCGGATCGGTCGAATCGTGAAAGAGGAGGTTCACCGCCTCCAACATGCGCGGCAGGTTGCCGCCGCTCAACGGGATCTGGCTGCGGAGCGTGGCCTGCAAGTTGGCCATCAGCAGCGCCGCCGAGATGCCTTTCCCGGAAACGTCCGCCAGCAGGGCGGCGAACTCGCCCGCCGGGGCGTCGAGGAAATCGTAGTAGTCCCCGCCCACGCCGCGCGCCTCCAGGCAGGCGCCGCCGTATTCCAGGCGCGCCACCGGCTTCAGGTTGCGCGGCAGCAGGTTGCTTTGCACCTGCCGGGCCACGGCCAGGTCCTCGTCGAACGCCTCGGCCAGGCGCGGGGAACGGTCCGCGATCTGGCGGTGGAGCGAGTCCAGCAGCGCGGCGTTATCCCACGGCTTCAGGACGAAATCGGAGGCGCCCCGGCGCATGGCCTCGACCGCGAGTTCGATGGTGCCCCAGGCGGTCATGACGATCACCGGCACGGCGGCATCCAGGGCGCGCAGTTCGGTGAGCAGGTCCAGGCCCTCGCGCCCGCTGGTGGTGTCGCGGGTGTAGTTCAAATCCAGCAGGATGGCGTCGAAGCGCCGCCGGGCGAGGGCGGCCAGAACCTCGGCCGGCGACGCCGCTTCCTCGGTCTGGATCCCGGCGCCCTTCGCCAGCAGGCGGAGGGCCAGCCGCACGTCGGGCTGGTCGTCGGCAATCAGCACGTTGCGAGGTTCGGTTTTGGGTTCTCCGGTCACCGACATGCACTGCATCGAGAATCGGGCCAGCTCCTGCATCCCGCGCCCCGAGAGGGCACGGGCACGGCGAGGGCCACCCTATCTGACGCCTCCTGAATCACTTGGTAAGGCCGGACGGGCTTCGGGTGTCCGCTTGTGGGAATCGCTGTGCCGATTCCGGCCCTACTTGCCCACCAGCGGGGCCAGTATGCGGTCCAGTTCCGCGTCGGTCCAGGCGCCGACCTTCACGTTCTTGTGAAAGCTCCAGTTTTCAACGTGTTCCACCGACTTGCCCGGCTCGACCTTGGTCAGCGGTCCGACGGTCTCCAACTCCAGAAAGTCGTTGTTGGTGAAGGTCTCGTAGGAGCAACCGAAGTCGGGGTAGGTCTTCGACGGGTCGGCCTTGTAGCGCTTGATGTAGAGATCCGAGCCCAGCAGGTAGGCGCCCCAGGTGGCGGGGTTGAAGTGGCCGAGCTTCTGCGCCTCCTTGTTCTTCGGGTCCTGGCGCAGCATGATGTATTTCTTCGTGAACGTCCAGCGCTTGTCGGAGAAGTCGGTGTAGGGCCAGACGACCAGGGGGTTGGTCGGCGCGAGATCCTTGGGATGCGTGCCGCGCGGAGGCAGGCCGGTGACGGCGATGCCGCCCTGCGCCATCATGGTGAGGGTCCAGGGAGCGAACTCCAGGGGGAACAGCGTGGTGTTCCTGATGCGGTGGATCATCTGAACGGCGGTGCCCTGCTCCGCCATCTTGATGACGATGGTCTTCTGAAGGCCGGTCTCCTTCTCCACGGGCTGGGTCAACTCGACCACGGAACCGCGCATGGCGATCTTCACCGGCCCGTTGTCGAGCGCGTAGGTGATGGGCACGACTTCGGGGCCGACCCACAGGCGGTGCCCGCCGCGCGCCTGCCACTCCTTCTCGCCCGACTTGCCGAGCTGCTCCTGGAACTCCTTGAACAGGTTCTGCCCTCCGGCAAAGCCGGCGCGCATGACGCGCGGTCCGACGTCGGTGGTGACGATGAGTTCGATTTCGCCATTGGTGATCCGGTAGCAATTCGGCCATCCGGCGTATGCGGTCTTTTCGATTTTTACAGCAGCGGAAACGGTCATAGTGATTGCCGATAGCAGTACGAGTAGTCTCGACATCGTTTCGTTATTATGACATGTGTGTCCCAATCGGGCGGAATGCCTTGCGAGGGTACTTGCGTGAACAGAATCGGAACCGCGGCGCTGGCGCTGCACATCGTTGTATTCGGGCTTGCCGCCGGCGCCGCGGCCCAGCCGGATGAAAGCCTCCGCTCTCCCAATGGGAGGATCGAGGTCAGGGTTCGGGTCGCGGGCGGCATCCAATACGACGTGCTGGTGAGCGGCAAGACGCTGGTCCGGAACGCCACGGCCGCCGTCAACGTCGACAAGGCATGGCTGGGCCGTAACTGCAAGACCAAGGCCGGCAAGCGGAGCAGCATCGACCAGATGCTGGAGCCGCAGGTACGGCAGAAGTCCGCTAAGATCCGCGAGCGCTACAACGAGCTGCGTATCGACACCGACGAGCCCCTGGCGGTGGTCTTCCGCGCCTACGACGAGGGCGTGGCCTACCGGCTGGAGACGTCGCTGCCCGCGGCCCAGGTGAAGGTGTACGGCGAGGAAGCCGCCTTCCGCTTCGCCGGCGACTACACGGTCTACTACCCGCAGGAGGAGAGCTTCTTCTCGCACAACGAGCGTAAGTTCACCCCCCGCAAGTTGAGCGAGATCACGCCCGCGGCCCTGGCCTCGCTGCCCGCGGTGGTGGACGCGGACGGGGTCAAGATCGCCATCGCCGAATCCGATGTCGAAGACTACCCCGGCCTGTGGCTGCGCGGGGCCGGCGGCAACGCGCTGGCGGCGGCGTTTCCGCCCTACCCGCTGAAAGCGGCGCTCACCGGCGACCGCAACTACAAGGTCACCGAGAGCGCCGACTACACCGCCGTGACGCGGGGCACGCGCGCCTACCCCTGGCGCCTGTTGGGTATCGCCGAGAAGGATGGCGACCTGATCGCCAGCCCGCTGGTCTGGCTGCTGGCCAAGCCCACCCAGGTCGCCGACGCGTCCTGGATCCGGCCGGGCAAGGTGGCCTGGGACTGGTGGAACGCCAACAACATCTACGGCGTGGACTTCGCCTCCGGGGTCAACACCCAGACCTACAAGCACTACATCGACTTCGCGGCCCGGCACGGCCTGGAGTACGTCATCCTGGACGAGGGCTGGTACAAGCTGGGCAACGTGCTCGACGTGGTCCCCCAGATCAACATCGAGGAACTTGTCGCCTACGGGAGG
>CAYOTD010000653.1:0-3282 GCA_964406685.1 uncultured Solibacteraceae bacterium
TACGTCGAACCATGAACCCAAGGCCGGAAAGGGCTACTGAGCGTTCTAGGTATAAGGTCCCATCCGCATTGGGACTAATCGACCATTGTGGGACCGCGCCGGTTCCTTCACTTTTATGTATGTGGGGAAGTGATGCTGCGAGCGATTACTATCTGTCCTGACGCGGAAGTGGCCGGCCAGTTCAAGGAGGCTGTGGCGGGTGTCGGCGGGGTGTTCCTCTCCCGCGCCTTGAACCAGTATCCGAACGAGATGAACCTCACCCGGCTGGTGCGCGCCACCTGTCCCGAGCTGGTCTTCCTCAGCGTCGAGTCGCTGGAACGCAGCCTCGAAGTGGCCTCGACTCTGGAAGAAATCGCTCCCGGCGTCCAGATCGTGGCGCTGAGCCGCACGCGCGACGCGCACCTGCTGGAATCGCTGATCCATTCCGAGATCCGCGAATTCCTCCAGTTTCCCGTGTGCGAGAAGAAGTTGCAGGAAGCGGTCACCCGCGCCCAGGCCGTTCTCGCCCGGAAGCCTCTCGCCATCGCATCGACCGACCTGCTCTACTCCTTCTTGCCCTCGAAGGCTGGCGTCGGCGCTTCCACCATCGCCCTGAACATCAGCGTGGCGATGTCGCGGGTCGCCAGCGGCCGGGTGCTGCTCACGGACCTCGATCTGAACTCCGGCGTGCTTCACTTCCTGATGAAGCAGGAGCCTCCCTACTCCGTCCTGGATGCCGCCATCCGGGCCGAGGAGTTGGACGAAGACGTCTGGCCGGAGCTGGTTCACGCTGCGGGGAACCTGGACCTGTTGCCCGCCGGCGAGTTCAACGCGGGCGCGCGCATCGATCCGGAGCAGGTCCACCAGGTTTTCGACTTCGCCCGCCGCCACTACAAGGCGATCATAGTCGACCTTTCGGGCAACCTTGAGCAGTACTCGATCGAAGTCATGCGCGAATCCAAGCGTATCTTTCTGGTCTGCTCGCCCGAGTTCTCCTCCGTGCACCTGGCCCGCCGGAAACACCAACTACTGCGCAAGCAGGACCTGGGCGACCGGGTCAGCCTCGTGCTGAACCGCGCCGAAACCGACGCCACGATCCCGACCGCGGAAATTGAGGAGATCGTGGGGCTTCCGGTTTCCTTCTCTTTCCCCAACGATTGCCGCGGCGTGCTGGATTCCGTGTTCCGGGGAAAGGCCGTCGACGAAGCTTCGAAACTCGGCCGGCAGTTCGCCCTGTTCGCGCGCTCCATTCTCGGGATGCAGCAGGAGGAGGCCGACTCCCGCGGGCTCGGCGACAAACTCTCGTCGTGGCTGACCTCGCGATCCTGGAAGAGCGTGGCGGTCCCCGAGCGCCGGTAGAGCGCCGCGCCGTTGGATACAATACCGGCTGTGAACCGCCGGCAGTTCCTGTTTTCCGCCACCGGCGCCGCGGCTGCCACGAGCCGGCGCGCGCCGAACATCGTCTTCATCCTGGCCGACGATCTGGGCTGGGCCGATACGACTCCCTACGGCGCCGATCTTCACGAAACGCCGAACCTCGAACGGCTGGCGCGGGAGAGCGTCCGCTTCACCCGCGCTTACGCGGCCGCCCCGGTCTGCTCGCCGACGCGCGCCTCGATCCACACCGGCAAGTACCCGGCCCGGCTGGGCCTCACCATCTGGCGCGAGGCCGCGCGCAACCCGCCGCGTAACAACCGCCTGGTCCCTCCCGTGGTCGAGGAGAACCTGGCGCACTCCGAGGTGACCCTGGCCGAGAGGCTCGGCCAGGCGGGCTACTTCAACGCTCACATCGGCAAGTGGCACCTGGGCGACGCCGAGCACTACCCCGAAACCCACGGGTTCGAGGTGAACATCGGCGGCTCGGTTTGGGGCGCGCCGGCGACTTACTGGTGGCCTTTCCGCGGCGATTTCGGCGCTAACCGCGAGCGTCGCTACGTGCCCGGCCTGGTGGGCGGCAAGCAGGGCGAGTATCTCACCGACCGGCTCACGGACGAGGCGCTACGCCAGATGGATGCCGCCTCCGGGCGCCCGTTGTTTCTCAACCTCTGCTACCACACCGTGCACACGCCCATCGAGGGCAAGCCCGAGCTGGTCGAGCATTTCCGCCGGAAGATCGCCCCCGGCATGAACCACCGCAACGCCGCTTTCGCCGCCATGGTCCGCAGCCTGGACGACAACGTCGGCCGCATTCTGGCGCGCATCGACGCGCCGGAGATGGCGAGCCGGACGGTGGTCGTCTTCACCTCCGACAACGGCGGATACATCAATCCTTACCGGGGTGAGCCGGTGACGAGCAACGCGCCCCTGCGTTCCGGCAAGGGATCGCTCTACGAGGGCGGCATCCGCGTTCCGCTGATGATCCGCTGGCCGGGCGCAGCGCGCGCCGGAGCGGTCTGCGATGAGCCGGTGTCGTCGATCGACTTCTACCCCACCCTACTCGAGATGGCCGGACTGGCGGGCGACGCCAAACACAACGCGACCGTCGACGGCGCGAGCCTGGCGCCGCTGCTGCGCTCGCCCGGCGCCCGGCTGGAGCGGGACGAGCTGTTCTTCCACTACCCGCACTACTACGCCACCACCAGCCCGGTGAGCGCGGTGGTGGCGCGCGACTGGAAGCTGATCGAGTACTTCGAGGACTCCCGCCTCGAGCTCTACGATCTCGCCCACGACCCGGGCGAGCAACGCGACCTCGCGGCCGCCATGCCGGACAGGGCGCGCCAGTTGCACGCGCGCCTGAAGGCTTGGCGCGAATCGGTCCGCGCGCCCATGCCGTCGCCCAATCCGGACTACCGTCCGCCCGCCGTTGGAGCCCGATCATGACCACTCTGAGAATCGCCATCGCTGCGCTGCTGGCGGCTGCCTCCGCCTCCGCCGCCGACGACCTTGCCGCGCGCATGGTCGATGGCATTCACACTTACCTCGACCGCGCCACGCTGGAGGCGGCCGCGCGCCGGCCGAAACCTTCCGAGGCGTCGCGCGACCGGCTGCGCCGCATGATCGGCGCGGTGGATGAGCGTGTGGGCGGCGCGCCCGAGATTTGCCCTGATGGCCATTCCCTCCGCTGGCCCGTGCTCGCCGGCATCACCGCCGAAGGCTTGGCGATCACACCGCGCGGCGTGCCGGCGTGCCGCGCCGTCGTGCTGCCGGAAGCCGGCGCGGAACCCGAGGAGTCGCCCCTGGTCCGGCTGCTGGCCGCGCGCGGCTGCCAGGTGCTGGCGCCGGTCCTCATCGACCGCAAGGACACCTGGTCCGGCAACCCGCGCCTGCGCATGACCAACCAGCCGCACCGCGAGTGGATCTGGC
>CAYOTD010000654.1:0-3277 GCA_964406685.1 uncultured Solibacteraceae bacterium
GAAACAGGGCCGGCTGTGATTCAATGAAGTCCTATGCGGAAGGGCATTCTGACTGTCGTGGTTCTGGGCGCCGCGGCGCTGGTGGCGCGCGAGGCCGGGGTCTTCTCGATTCTCAAGAGCGATGCGCAGATCGGGCGCCAGGCGGAGGGCGTGTACCTGGTGCCGACCAATCAACTCCTGCGGCCGTGGGGTGAGCAGACCCTCATCCAGGGGCGACCGGTGGAGATGGCATTCGATTCGAAGAAGCGCGTGCTGGCCATCCTGAACTGGCGCGGGGTCTTCTTTGCCGACGCATCCAGCGGCGCGCGCCTTACGGAAGTCAGGACCGCCGCCACCTCCTACACCGGCATCGCGTTTCGCCCCGGCGACCGCGAGCTGTGGGTGAGCGAGACGGCGCGCAACGGCCCCGACGCCATCGCCATCATTACCATCGACGAACTGGGACGGCCCGGCGAGATCGAGCGCATCAAGCTCGACCAGGGCCATCCGGTGCCCGCGGGCATCGGCTTCTCGGCCGACGGCGCCACCGCGTATGTTGCCTTCAGCCGTTCCGGCACCCTGGCCCTCATCGACGCCCAAAGCCGCCGTATCACGCGCGAGGTTCCTGTCGGCATGGCGCCATTCTGCGTCCAAGTTGCGCCGGGCCTCAACAAGGTCTTCGTCACCAATCGCGCCGGGCGGCGGCCGGTGGCGGGCGACACCGTGGCGCCCTCCGCCGGAACCGAGATTGTCACCGACGCCAGGACCGGCTCCACAACCACCGGAACGCTGAGTGTGATCGACCTTGCTACCATGACGGCGCGCGAAGTGGCGTTGGGTCTGGCGCCCTCGCAGATGGCCCTCAGCCCGGACGAGAAGACCCTCGCCGTCGCCAACAGCCATTCGGACACCGTCAGCCTGCTCGATACGGCCACCTTCGCGCGCACCGACATGGCGATTCCCGCCTATCCGGAAGGGTTTCTCGGCAGCCAGCCCGTTTCGGCCGTTTTCGCGCCCGACGGCAGGACTCTCTATGTCGCCTGCGGTGGGATCAACGCCGTCGCCGCACTCACACGGGCCAGCGGCAAATGGAAGCTGGCGGGCCTGGCGCCGGCGGGCTATTTCCCCTCCGCGGTGGCGCTTGGCCCGGAGGGCGGGCTGCGTGTCGTCAGCATCAAGGGCCTGGCGAACACCGCCGACGGCAAAGGCACATTCAACTCGCGGCAGTACGAAGGTTCGCTCCACCGCCTGCCGGCGCCGCTGCCGGCGCAGTTGTCGGCGGGCACGCGCGAAGTGCGCGCGGCCAATGCCCCGCGCTTCGAGCCGGCGGGCGGCGTGAGGAATCCTTCTTCCCTGGCGATTCAGCACGTCTTCATCATCCACCAGGCGAACCGCACCCACGACCACGTCTTCGGCGACATGGGCACGGGCAACGGTGACCCGAAGCTCTGCTTCTACGGCAAGCGGGTGACGCCCAATCACCACGCCCTGGCGGAGGGCTACGTGCTGCTCGACAACTTCCACACCGGCGGAGCGATCAGCTTCGACGGCCACCAGTGGCTGATGCAGGCCTTTGTGAGCGATTACGTCGAGCGCGCTTTCGGCGCCTCTCCGCGCGGCTACGCCTGGAACATGTCCGACGCGATGGTGGTGCCGCCCACGGGCTTCTTCTGGCAGGGCGCGGGCAAGCCGCTCGACGTGCGCCTCTACGGAGAGTTCTCGCTCCCCGCGCGCTGGGACCCGGAGAAGCAGATCGTCGTCGACATGAACGAGGGTCAGGCGCGCTCCTGGAGCGATTACTGGCGCATGTACAAGGAGGGCACCTGGCGCAACGAGGTCGCTTCGCGCTGCGGCGTGCCCGCCCTGGCCCCGTACTTCGACTCGCGCTATCCGTTCAGCTCGACCGTCATCCCGGACCAGTTGCGCGCCGACGAGTTCCTGCGCGAGTTGGCCGAATTCGAGAAGACCGGGCGCATCGCCCAGTTGAGCATCATCCACCTGAACACGAACCACACCAACGGAACCCGGCCCGGCTCGCCCAAGCCCGCCTCGATGGTGGCCGAGAACGATCTCGCGCTCGGGCGCATCGTGGAAGGCATCTCGAAATCGCGCTTCTGGCCCAGGAGCGTGATCCTGGTGGTGGAAGACGACGCCCAGGACGGCCTGGATCACGTGGACGGGCACCGCACCGTGGCTCTCGCCATCGGCCCCCACATCCGCCGCGGCGCGGTCGACTCCAACCACTACAACCAGACCAGCATGGTGCGGACGATTCAGGAAATCCTGCGTATCCCGCCGCGCACGCGGGCCCTGGCCAGCGCGCGCGTGATGTCGAGCGTCTTCACGCCGCAAGCCGACATGACACCGTACCAGTGCCTGCCCGCGCAGATCCCCCTGGACGACATGAATCCGCCGCTGAAGACGCTGGCCGGCCGGCAACTGCTGGCCGCGCGCCAGTCGCTGGCGATGAACTGGAACGAGCCCGACGACATCCCTCAGGACACGCTCAACCGCATCCTGTGGTGGGATGCCAAGGGCTACGACGCGCCGTATCCGAAGCTGCGCTAGCCGCCATGCCCCTCACCACCGCCCAACTTCGCGAGAGGATGCGTTCGCAGTTGTGGACCTCGCACAACCTCCGGTTCAACGAGGAGGTCTCCGCCCTGCCAGGCCAGCCCGACTTCCTGGAAACGGACCTCCGGTTGAAATCCGTCGAGGGCATGCTCCGCCTGGGGTTCGGAGAGCGGCTGGAAGGGCTGCGCATCGCCGACCTGGGCGCGCTGGAGGGAGGGTACTCGCTTGCCGCGGCGCGGCACGGCGCGCGGGTGGTGGCGGTGGAGGCGCGCCACGGCAACGTCGACAAGCTCCGCCTGGTCAAGGAGCATTTCGGGCTGGAGAACCTGGAGATCGTCCAGGCCGATGTGAAGGATTTCACGCGGAAGCGGTTCGGCGAATTCGACGCCGTTCTGGCCCTGGGCATTCTCTATCACCTGGATGCTCCCCTGCCCTGGCTGCGGCAGATCGCGGGCGCCACGCGGAAGCTGCTGATCATCGACAGCCACGTCGCGCCAGCCGACCAGATCGCGCTGGGTAAGGTCGACCCTGCCATCAGCCAGCTCGGGCCGCTTCAGGAAGTGGAAGACGCGGGGCGGCGGTACGAGGGGCGCTGGTTCTTCGAGTACGAAAAGGGCGCGGACCCCGAGCCGCGGCTGTGGGCGTCCTACTCCAACAACCAGTCGTTCTGGCTGACGCGCGAATCGCTGCTGACGGCGGTGAAGCGTTGCGGCTTCGACCTGGT
>CAYOTD010000655.1:0-3277 GCA_964406685.1 uncultured Solibacteraceae bacterium
GGGCGAGCGCGTGAACTTCGCGCTCACGATGACGCCGCAGGCCGACGCCGCAAGGGCGGAAGCGGCGGATGGGATGCCGCTGGTGGAGACCGCGCGGGAATCCGCCGGAGAGGTCCTGGGACCGCTGCAAGTGGAAGATCTGCCTGTCCGCCAGCGGCGGTGGGCGGATCTGGCTCTCCTGGCGCCGGGCGTGACCCCCTGGCTGGGCGAACCGCACCGGCATGCCCTGCTGGTTGACGGCGTCGAGGTGAACAGCGGCTCCTGGCGCGCTCGTGCGGCCTCGGCGGAAGTCGTCTCGCAGGAGGCGATCCAGGGCGTGCAGGTGCTCTCCAATGGCGCGCCGGCGGGGTTCGGCCACACCATGGGCGGCGCGGTGAACGCGGTCACGCGCAGCGGCGGGCCGGCCTTCCATGGCTCCCTGTATCAGTACTTCAGCAACCACAGCCTGAGCGCGATCGACCGTTACGCTCTGGGAAACAAGCTCTTCCGGAGGGAGAACCAGGGCGGATTCAGCCTGGGCGGACCCATCGCCCCGGGGCGCCTCTATTTCTTCTCGAATGTCGAGTACCTGGATGGCCACCGGCAGGGACTGAATCGCATTACCAGCCCGCTCATCGCCGATGCGACCGGCACGTCGGTCCTCTCGTCCAACTGCAAGGCGACAGCGGCGCAGTGCACTGCGGCGTCGAAGTTCATCCAGTCGCAGATGAATGCGCTCACACCGCGGGACGAGCATCTGGTGAACGGACTCCTGCGTATCGACTACCGCCGCAGCGAGCGCAACACGGTCAGCCTGACGGGAAACCTGCTGCGGTCGCGTGCGCCGGAAGGAGCACAGAACCAGGACATCGCGCCCAACGGCGGCCTGTTGTGGAACGGGACGACGCGGCGCAAGAGCACGTTCGCCAGAGTCGAGTGGACGGGCGCTCCCAGCGACACGGTAGTGAACCAGTTGCGGTTCGGCGTGTATCACGACCGCTTCGCCGATTCCGGCTCCACCACGCTGCCGGCAACGGGCCGCGCCGCCGTCACCGTGGCGGGAGTAACCCTGGGAGCCACGAACGCGTATCCCGACCTGTTCAGCCAGCACCGCTCGCAACTGGAGGACCACTTCACCATCAGCGGCGGCTCGCATACGGCCACGGTAGGAGTGGAGTGGCGGAACGCGCGGTACTCGCTGAACACGCTGCCCAATTCCGCCGGCGCGTATACCTATCCAACGCTCACGGCCTTTGCGCAGGACTTCGGCGGCACGACGCAGAAGAACTACACGCTGTTCACGCAGACCGCGGGAACGGCGGCGAGGGACTACCACTCGGACGAATTCGCCTTCTACTTACAGGATGCCTGGCAGGTTTCGGACCGGCTGCGCGTGATGGCCGGCGTGCGGTGGGGCCGGCCGTCGTATACCCAGCCGCTGACATACAACTCCACCTACTACAACAGCCGGAAGATCCCCTCCCCCAACATCAACGCCGAGCCGCGCATCAGCGCGTCCTACCTGCTGGACGAGCGAACGGTGGTGCGGATGGGGTGGGGAATGCACTATGCTCCGCTTCCTTCGGAGTTACTGGATGCCGTGTTCCTGGGCAACGGTGAGAACTACGCGGCCTACTCGATCAGTCCTGCCCAGAGCGGAGCGCCGGTCTTTCCCAGCGCGGTGAGCGGGACTTACCCGGCCGGAACCAAAAACCTGATCTATGCCGCGACGAAGATGCGCAACGCTTTCTCCCGGCAGTTGAACTTCTTCATCGAGAGGAATGTGGGCGCCGGGATCACGGCGAGCGCCGGCTACGTCGGCAGCGACGGCGTGAAGCTGTGGACGGCGAACGACACCAACCTGTCCACCACGACCTCGACCGCGACTTACTCGATTGAGGACGAGACCGGGCGCAAGACGGGCGTATTCGCCATTCCGGTGTGGACGGCGAAGAACGACGCCAACTACGCCCATATCTACCAGGTGGAGAACGGCGGGTCGTCGTGGTACCGCGCCCTGGTGCTCCAGGCGCGCAAGCCGATGGCGCACGGGGTGATCGTGCAGGCGTCCTACACTTGGTCGCATGCCATCGACAACGTGGGCGGGTCGCTCCTCTATGGCGCGGTTCCGGTGAGCACTTACAACCTGGACTACGCGGCGGACAAGGGTAACTCGGCCGCGGACCAACGGCACCGGCTGGTGATGAACTGGATATGGCAGCCCCGGGCGCCGCGGGATCTCGCCTTGCCCCTCCGGCTTGTGCTCGACGGGTGGGCGGTCTCCTCGGTTGCCACGCTGGCCTCGTCGCAGCCGGCCACGGCACTGGTGCTGACCAGCGGTCAGCAGCAGTTTGCCAAGACCACCCTCGCTTTCGCGGATTCGCTCAGCGGCACGGGCGGGTGGTCGCGGGTCCCGTTTCTGCCGGTGAACAGTCTGTACGGCGGTGCCGGGTATACGCTTGACGCGCGGTTGAGCCGCACCGTCGGCATCACGGAACGCATCAAGGCGACGGTGATGTTCGAAGGGTTCAACGTTTTCAACTCGCAGTTCGACACGGCGGTGAATACCATCGCTTACACGGCTTCGGGCGGGGTGCTGCGGGCGGTGGCGGGAGTTGGCTCGGGCAACAGCGCGCAGAGTTATGCCACCGGCGGCAATGCCCGCCTTTGCCGGGCGGGGTTACGGATTACTTTCTGAGACCGATGCGGGGCTGAAGCCCGCCCCCCTGGTGGACCCGTTCTACGATCTGGGCTACGGGGCGCTCGAGCACTTCGAAGAACGGCTTGGGATACAGGCCGATCCAGAAGGCCCAGACCACCAGCGGCAGAAAGACGGCGATCTCGCGCGGGGAGAGATCGGCCAGACCCTGGTTCTTGGGCGCGGTCTCTCCCAGCATCGTGCGCTGGAACAGCCAGATCAGATAGGCCGCGCCCAGGGCGATGCCGATGGCTACCCACACCGCCCAATTGAGCGACATCTGGTAAGCGCCCTGGAGAATGGTGATCTCGCCGATGAAGCCGTTCAGCGGCGGCATGCCCATCGAGCTGAGAGCGGTGATGATGAACACGATGGTGAACAGGGGCATGACGCGCATCAGGCCGCCGTATTCGGAGATCTCGCGCGTGTGCCGCCGCTCGTAGACCACGCCGACGATCAGGAAGAGCATGCCGGTCGAAATCCCATGGTTGATCTGCTGGAGAATCGATCCGGCGATGCCGTTCGGATTGAGGGCAAAGATGCCCAGCGTGCAGAAGCCCAGGTGGCTGACCGAAGAATACGCCACCAGCTTCTTCCAGT
>CAYOTD010000656.1:0-3273 GCA_964406685.1 uncultured Solibacteraceae bacterium
GTCCGCGCTCACCGGCCGCATCCAGCGCGTTCTCGGCGGGGTGAGGCAATAGACCATGCGGGTTTCGGCGCGGCGGTTGATTCGACTGGCGGCGGCAAGCCTGCTGCTGTCGAGCGCCTCGTTCGGCTACTACCACTTCGTCCATTACCTCACCCGCACCGCCCCCTATACGCCGGTTTACGAGAAGTTCGACCTGAACGCGCTCACCAACCGGACCGTCCAGTTCCGGATCTCGGATCAAGGGCCCTCCCAGTTGGCCGCCAACGACACCATGCAGGCGGTTTACGCGCAGATCCGCGCCGCCGCGAAGGTCTGGAATTCGGTGGAGACCTCGGATCTGCGCATCGCCTTCGCCGGCATCGGCCCCGCGACCGCGGCCGAATCCACGCCGGGGATCGACGTGGTTTTTGAGGAGGTTCCTCCCGGCATCGTGGCCTTGGCCGGGCCCACTCTCCGAGGGGATGCGGTTGCCGGATCGAACGGCCTGTTCGTGCCCATCCTGCGCAGCGTCCTGCAAATCCGCAAGGACCTGTCCGCGCACCCCAGTTACGGCGAAGCGTTTTTCGGAACGATGGTGCACGAGTTCGGACACACCCTGGGGTTGCAGCACACCTTCACCTCCAGCACCATGTCGACCGGGACAACCCGGGCCACCACGAGATCCAAGCCGATCGGGGCCGACGATATCGCCGGGCTGTCGATCCTCTATCCGGCGGCGGGGTTCGCCGCTTCCACGGGAGTTATCTCCGGCCGGGTTACGATGGGGAGCGACCCGGTGGCGCTGGCTTCGGTGGTCGCGATCTCGCCCAACGGCCCGGCGGTGAGTGCTCTGACCAACCCTGACGGCACCTACAGGATCGAAGGGCTGACGGCCGGCATCCAGTACCTGGTCTATGTCCATCCCGTGCCCCCGGCGCTGGCGGCCGAGACGACGCCGGGCAATCTCATCCTGCCGCGGGACGCCAGTGGAAACTCGATTTCGCCTTCCGCCGCTTTCGACACCGTGTTCTTTCCGGGGGTGAAGAACCCCGGCCAGGCGTTCGTCTTCACGGTGATGGCCGGGCAGACGCTGGAGAACGTCGACTTCAGCGTCCAGCGCCGGTCCTCGGTGGCGCTCTATGCGGTGGAGACCTACAGCTTCTCAGGCTCGGTGGTGCTGAAGCCGCCGACGCTCAACCGCACCGCCTCGCGGTCCTACATCGTGGCCCTGGGACAGGGACTGAGCATGAACGGCGCTCCGGCGCCGGGCCTGGGTATCAGCCTGATCAGCGGTTCGGCCGTGATCCCGGCTTCCAGTATCAAGGCCTATCCCTACGCGACGAACTACGTGCAGTTCGACGTCGAGTTCAATCCGCTCTCTCCGGAAGGCTACTACCACCTGGTCTTCTCGCTCCCCAACGACATCTACGTGCTGCCGTGCGCGTTTCAAGCGGTGGTGCGGACGGCGCCCAGTATCGCCGGTTCGGCCAGTGCGGTGGATTCCACCGGCAGCCGCGCCGTTGCCCTCACCGGAGCGAACCTGAGCGCCGACACCCGTTTCTTGTTCGACGGGCAGCCGGCCCAGCGCGTCGCGGAGGATGCGGGCCGTTTCGTGGTAACCCCGCCGCCGGGAAACGCCGGGCAGCGCGCCAGCCTGGTGGTGGTGAACCCCGACGGCCAGAGTTCCCTGTTCCTGCAATCCACACCGCCGTTCTACACCTATGAGACGGGCGACCCGACGGTGGTTTCGCTCTCTCCGGCGGCGTTGCCCGCGGGCGCGGAGGCTCTGATTGAGGTCAACGCGCTGAGCGGGTCGTTTGCCGACGGGCAAACCGCCATCGGCTTCGGGAACAGCGACCTGACGGTACGCAAGACCTGGGTCGTCAGTCCTTCCAGGATGCTGGCGAACGTGGCCGTGAACGCGGCCGCGCCGGCCTCCATTCTCAATCTCACCATCGCCAACGGCCTTCAGATGGTCACCCAGCCGATGGTCTTCCAGGTGCAGCCGGCCAACCCGCGCCAGCTCACTCTCGGCTCGCAGGTGGTCAACGCCGCCACGGGCCTGGCCAGCGTGCAGGCCGGCTCCCTCGCCGTCGTGTCGGTGCCCGCCCTGACACAGGCCCAGATCTCGGCCGGACTCGCGCTCACGGTGAACGGCGTGGCGGCGCAGATTGCCGGCGCCTCTCCGGGACAGATCGTCTTCCAGATCCCCGCCTCCACCGCCGCGGGCCCCGCCGTACTGCGGTTGCAGGCCGGCGGCGAGACCAGTCTGGCGATCGCCATCAACATCGATCTCCCCGCTCCGGTCATCGTGGCGGCGCTGGCCGGCGGTGTCTCGATCAGCGCCGGCCGTCCGGCCCTGCCGGCCGAACTGGTGACGCTGCTGGTGAGCAACCTGGCCGACGGCGTGACCACGACCCGTCTTCAGTTGACCGTGGCGGGCATCGAACACCAGATCGCATCCGTCTCCCCCACCCCCGTCCAGGGCGGGCTCTACCAGGTGAGCTTCAACCTGAACCCGGCGGTGCCGGCGGGCTCCCAGCCCGTGCTTCTGACTTTCGACGGCCGGCCCTCGGCCGCCTTCGCTCTGGCCGCGCGCGGCCTGTAGCGGTGTGCTACCTTCGACGTAATGGGTGCGATCCAATCCGAAAAGACCATGTTCGAGGTGTACCGGGACACGGCCTACTCGGGCCGCTACCGCGTGGTTTACTTCACCGAGCTTGACGAGCACAACAAGGAAGCCGAGATCAACCGCGCCGCCGCCGCCGAGCATTTCTTCGACGGCTACCTGGGCAATTTCCGCAAGGACGAGGCCAAACGGTTGATCGACGCCCTGTTGGCGCGCATGAACGCGGGCGAGCGGATTTCACCCTCCGAATTCGCGGCCGCTCTGGGCGGCCACCTGGAATAGCCGATGAGCTCCGCTCCCCTGCCCCCCGTTCCCCTCACTCTGGAAGGCGCCGCCGTCCTTCACCAAATGTTCCGCCTCCGGCGCGCCGCCTGGCGGCTGGAAGCCGAGAAGGAGCGCCTCCTTGAGGCCGCCTCCATCGCGCTGGCCGAACTGGAGCCGGCCGGCACCGCGCTCTACTCCATGCTCGGGCACAAGGCCGACCTGATGCTGGTGCATCACCGGCCGGGCTTCGAGCAACTCAACGCCGTCGAGTTGCGCCTGGCCTCCCTCGAGCTGTTCGACTACCTCGAGCCCTCCACGTCCTACGTCTCCGTGGTGGAACTGGGGCTTTACGACTCCTCCTGGCGTCTCTACAACCAACATGCCGAGCGCGGCGTCGAGAC
>CAYOTD010000657.1:0-3270 GCA_964406685.1 uncultured Solibacteraceae bacterium
CGATACCCGGTCCAAACCGGCTCCTGTGCCGAGTCATGCAAGCCGACCTCGACAGGGCGCTGCTCGCGGTGAGGACGATCCACGAGATGAACATGGCGGCAGCCCCCGAAGGCGCGGCGGCCGAGACCGCCTCTGAGTAGTCTTCGCCGCGCCTACGCGCCGTCCGCGTCCCGGTTCGCCAGGAGACATTCGCGCTGACGCATCTCGCAACGGTTCTCGATGTGTTCCAGCCGGGCCTCAATCTGCGCCAGTTCGCGGCCGAGGTTGCTTCGAATCTCCGCGATCAACGCCGCGCTCACGTACTTGCCGTTGATGGCGGCCAGGACCTCATCCTTCCACGCTACGAACTGCTTGATCAGAGAGGCTTCGAGCGCTGAGGAGTCGGCCCTCATCTTCGACTGGAGCGCCGCGAGCCGCACTCCGATGTAGACGTTCATGCCGGTGGCGGCGGCGGTGACGATCGACAGAACCACGGCGAGCACCTGAACGTGCCCCGGATCGGTTAGAGCTTGCGCTTGCATCACACCTGGCCTCCGGCCTCACCGGGAAACAGCGCCTCCACCAACGGTTGAAGCCAACGCCGGTCGGCGGCGGCGCCATACGAATCCCAGGTCTGGATCGCCACCCGGACCCGGGCAACCTCCGGATCGGAGAACTCAAACTCCTTCGCCGGGAGCGAGACCGCCGGATTCCAGACGACACGCTCGGCGCCGGCGACCAGCTCGCGTTTCATCTCGACGGCCTTCTCCTCGCCGGCGTCGAGCGCGATGCGATCCTGGATGGCCCAGATTGCACGAATCGATCCCACGTCTGCCCGCTGCGCGCCCAGGAGCGCGTGTAGGTTCAGGCGCTGGGTGTGGTCCAGCATCAGTTTCACTTGGGTGTCCTTTAGGGGTTGGAGTAGAGCAAAATGTAGCCCGCCGTGACTCCGGCGGGATTCTTCACCTTGATCACGCCGGACCATCCGGAGGGGTTGCTGGCGCCCATCAGTTCGGCGAGACGGTAACCGTTGCCGCTGCCGCCCGCGATGACGAGCTCGCCCGCGGACGTGACCTGCAACAGCGTATGGTCGGCCAGGTTCGACCCGGGGCCGGCGACACGGAACGGCGCCTCCGCATTGTCCTTGGCGACGACCAGGAGCGAACCGCAGGCCACGCCCGCCGCGACAGGTGACGCCTGGTAGCCCCACGTGCGAGCGTAAGCCTTCTTCGGATCGTTGCCCTGCTGAAGGCAGGCGCCCCAGAGCAAAATCGAGCCGCTCGTCCAATCGTCGCCTTTGCCTGCGTACTGGCGCACGACGATCCACAGGCCGGTCTGCCCTGCGGTCAGCGTGCCGGTGATCTTGAACCGTTGCCAGACAGTCGAGAGCGTGATCTGCGTCGGCCCGGCGAGGTACGATGCATAGGCGTTATCCACGATAGCGATCGACACCTTGCGCGTGCCCGAGGCGACCTTCGCCCACACGTAGAACGTGTACTGGCCGCCGGAGACGAGACCGGCGATCTGTTGCTGGATGATCGGCGTGGCGGTAACCGCATCGATCTGGTCGGCGGTCGTGTTGCCGTCGGGCGCTTCGGTGGCGTTCGTGGTCACCGAACATGAGCCGCCGTTCTTGTCCCAGGTTGCGACCGAGAAGCCTTCCGAGTACTTCGCCATGTTCTCGAAGGCGCCGCCGACGGTGCCGTACGCGCCACACTCGACCGACTGGAGATGCGAATCGAGATACGCCCAGAGGTTGTTGGCGGCGGCATAGGCGAAGCTGGCGCCGCCCGAGGCATCGCGGAGGACCACTGTGCTCGCCGTGGCGTTCGGCGTTGCATCGCTGATCTGCGCGGACGTGTGCGTATGGGTCGCGTTGGCCTTCTCTGCGGACGTGCCGTCCACGAGCACGCAGTCGCCAGCGTTTCCAAGAGCGGCGTCAATCGCTCCGGAGGAATTGATCACCGCCGCGCGCGACGGTGCGAAGCCAGGTCCTTTGAGTGGACGCACGGCGAGGTCGGACACAAGCCCCGCCACGTCGGACTCCGCGTGGCTGTGGCTGCCGAGCGACAGCACGCCGGCCGCCAGTGACAGCCCGGAGCCGATGCTCAACTCGGCAAGGGTGTCCTGGGAGGGCGAGTAGAGCAGCTTGTTGGCGGCCACGGTCGTGAGGCCGGTGCCGCCGCGCGCGACGCCGAACGCGCCGCTCACGATGTCGCTGGCGACGTGCTGGTGAGCGGGCAGGTCCGATCCCGAAAGCGGCGCGCCGGCCGTGACGCGGCCTTTGGCATCCACGGTCACCTTCGGATACGTTCCGGGCGTCGCGCCCGAGTTCGCCAACGAGATCACGCCGGCGTTCACCGCGATGCCGCCGACTGGATCGACCTGGACGATGCCCTTGCTGGTGGTGGTCGCGTCGGGGTAGAAGAACGAGCCGAAGGTCTGGCCGGGCGCAAAGTCGATGATTGCGTCGAAGGCGAGGTGGTCGTTGGCGTTGAGCGCCAGTCCCAGATCGCCCGAGTTGTCGGCCTTGCGCCACTTGACGGCGCCGGTGTTCGGCAGACGCACCAGGCCGGTCGCTGCCTTCGCGCCCGAGCCGAACTCGGCTCCATCGACGAAGGTCTTCACACCGGTGATGGTGACTGCACCATCACGCCGCACGTAGTTTCGCGCCGCCACGGTCCCCAGTTCGGTTTCGGTCGCAGTGACCGCCGACTGGAGCGCGGTGATGAACGCCGAGACCATGTTGGCCTTCACCGTCGCACCTTGCGCGTGCTGCGCCGCGGTCGTCCCGAACGCTCCACGCTGGCAGCCGGTGAACTGAGTGGCGGTCTTCGATGCGTAGACGATCAGCTCGTCGTCGATCGAGACGATTCCGTAAGAGGCCGCGAAGCCGTCCGTCGAGGTGACGCTGATGGTCGTATCGCCCGCAAGGATCTGCTGCGTGGCCGTGGTTTCGAGCGGCCGCGTCGAGAAGGCGTCCACTGGCGAGTAGAGCGTCGCCGCGGTGTCGATCGCATTCGGGTAGTTACTCATTCAGCCTCCTGGTGTTCGCCTTGAAGCGGTTCAGCGCACCCGCCACCTCAGGCGCGACCGGCGTGGCTACCACGGTCGGCAGCGCTCGCGCCGCGCGCGGCTTGTGGTAGGAGACCGCCGTCGCGACCGCCTGGCTCGCCACTTCGAGCGGCAGCGGGCGCGAGTTCAGGCAGAACTGGTCGAAGGCCCAGAAGCAGAACGAATACAGGCCCTGGTTGCGCCACATCCCGTAAGCCTGGGCCATCGACGGGTCCG